>CATYWI010000013.1 GCA_958414155.1 uncultured Anaerotruncus sp.
CGGTCAAGTCCCGCGCGGCGCATAACGCCGCTTACGGCGTCATCGGGTTTGTCAAACAGACCGAGCATGATGTGCTCGACCGAGACATACTCGTCGTGCATGCCCTCCGCCTCGCTCTCGGCGGCGTTGAGCACCTCCTCGCAGGCGCGGGAGATGTAAACGCTCTCGGCGCCGGGACCGCTCACGCGGGGGAGCTTGGCAAGCGCCGCCTCAAGCCCCGAAGCGACGGTATCGGGAGACGCGCCCATTTTCTTTATAAGTTCGGATATCAGTCCGCCCTCCTGACGCACGAGCGCCAGGAACACGTGCGCAGGCTCGATGCGGCTGTTACCGCGTTCTGTGGCGTCCGACTGTGCCGCACGGAGCGCCTCTATGCTTTTTTGCGTATATTTCTGAAGATCCATTAAGTTTTCACCTCTTTTTAATGCCCGAAGGCGATAATCGATTTCTGTAATTAATTAATTATGAAGTTTTCCCGCCGGCGGTACCTGCCAGCTCGCCGTATATCCTGCGCACCTCGCTCTCGGCGGAGGCAGGATCGTCCAGCAGCGCGAAGTAACGCTTGAGCGCGCTGTCAAACGAACCGACATACGCCGAAATGCGCCGCGCCGCGGCATCGGTATCGCTGCCGTAGGAGCCGTGGAAGGTCCTGCGGAAACTGCCGTCGCGGTCGCATTGACATTCGGCGCCGTCAAGCGACGCCCAGAGCCTGAAAAACGCGCCGATATACAGCACGAGCAGATTGTTTTGCGTGCGAAGTCCCGCGCGGAACTCACCGCCCGCCGGCGTAAGCTCGACCGTGTAGCGCACGGTGGGATTGTATTTATAAGCGAGCGTGGAGCGCAGGCAAAGCCGCGTATCGGCGCCACTCACGCGAAAGACCTCCCGCGCGCCGAGCAGTTCCTCGACTGCAGAAAATATGTCGCGGACCGCCGATTCGGAGGTGCTACATGACAGATACTCCGCAAGTATGTGATTTACCAGCCCCGAGCGGTTTGTGCCGAGCCGGCGCGCCAGTCTGTCCGCCTCGGCTACCACCTCGTCGGAGAGCACCAGCGAATATACCCGTTTTGCCATTTTCGCTTCCTTCTTTCGTCCTCTTCTTACGCATATATTATAGCACGGTTTATATAGCTTGTCAAGTATTTTATATAAAAAAGTTTGCAAGTTTTGATTTTTTCTTTGCCCGCATCACTGCGTCCGGTAAATAGAATTTACTGCGCGCACGTCTTTTTTGTCATATGCGGTGGCATAATAGACAAATCCGCGCTTTTGGAGCCGCTCCGACGCGCGTGGACATAAAAAATTTTCTACCCGCTTGACTTTTTTATGTACATGTTGTATAATAATTGCGAGCACAAATTACGGAGGTAACAAAAAATGAAAAAGCTCACCGCATTAATGCTGGCATTACTTATTGCTCTGTCCGCGGCAACAACGCTTGCAGGCGCTGCCGTTGTGACGACCGAGCCCGCTCCCGCGTGGACGACAACCGAACCCGACCTTATCATAACCGAAATGTGCCCCGACACCCAAGGTGACGGAACAGGCGGATGCACCGACGGCAAGGACGTTTTTGAGATGTTTGAGATCTACAACAACTCTGATTTCACTCTCAACCTTTACGACTACTGCATAACCTACAACGGCAACAACGCCACCCACGATATGTTCGAAAACGCTATCGTTGAGATAACCCCCTTCCTCACCAACAACCAGTGGGAAGACAAGCCCGGCAACTACCTTGACGGCACCACTCTTCAGTTTACGAAGGATAAATACACCGTATGCGATCTTTCCAACCTTCCCAAGAACCCCGAGACCTGCTTCATCGAGCCCGGTGAATGCGTTGTCGTATGGTCGCTTTACTGCGAGCCTTATTACAACCTCTGGAACGAAGGCAAGGGTATGTCCATTGACGACTTCCGCTCCTTCTGGAAGATCCCCGAAAATGTAAAGGTCATTGCATGGGACGGCAACTCCAGCGGTGACTACGGCGGAAATGATAAGAACTTCAACCTGAAGAACTCCGGTTGCGGTTCCTACGGTATCGCCAAGTACAGCGACGCTCTCAACGCCGCCGCCAACACCGAAAAAACCACCAAGGACGCCAGCGGAAAGTACGGCTACATCAATATTTTTGATGAAAAGACCTACCGCGAGTTCGCGGATCTTGTAAGCTGGACCAATGTTGACTTCAACACCTTCGGCATGTCCTCTATGGCAAACTACACCTACAACTTCACCGTTGACTACGGCAAAGGCGCCGAGTTCTTCTCCGCCGCTTCCGGCAAGGAGCATCAGTACGACATCCGTCGCACCGCTTTCCTTGAAATGTATGCCACTGCTACGCCCGGCACACTTACCGACATCCAGAAGCTGACCCTCAAGAACTACAAGTTCAAAGCGGGCGAGAGCGTTATCATCCCCGGCGCCGAGACCGTTGACTCTCTCCTTTACACCATCTGGGCAGCCGAAGAAGGCAAGGAATTCACCGGCCTCAAGATAAACGGCACCGAGTACAAGGCAGGCGCGACCTTCACAGCCTCCGCCGCCGGTAAAGTGACCGTTGAGCCGATGTTCGGCACCAAGCAGGAGACCACGAAGCCCGAGACCACAAAGGCTCCCGAAGTCACCACCGCTCCCGAGTCCTCAAAGGCATCCGACGCCACCAAGGCTCCCGATGCTACCAAGGCTCCCGACGCCACCAAGGCTCCCGAGACCACCGCTCCCGAGAAGAAGGGCTGCGGATCTTCCGTTGCAGCTGCCGCCGTCGCCGTATGCGCGATCTTCGGCTCCGCTGTCGTTATCAGAAGAAAGAAATAAGGACTACGATCCATACATAAACCCGTCCCCCGGCGCGACAGCGCCGGGGGACCTTTGGGCTTCACCGGGTTTGGGTCTGCCCCTTGACCTTCACACGGTTTTACGCTATAATATATATGTAAAACAAATCGCAAAAGGACGGTACACGGCATGTTTTCGGAGATCATACATGAGATCGAACAGCACACAAGAATAATCATTCACCGCCACACCAAGCCCGACGGCGATGCTATCGGCAGTCAGGTCGGTCTTGCGGAGCTGATACGTGAGAACTTTCCAGAAAAAGAGGTATATATAACCGGCGACGCGCCCGGGCGCTACGGCTTTATAGCCGGCTCGACGCCGGATGCGGTCCCCGACTCCGCATACGACGGGGCGCTTGCCATCATTCTTGACACGTCCGCGCCCGCGCTGATATCCGACGACCGCTGGCGCACCGCCGCGCGCACCGCGCGGATAGACCACCACATCTTCATTGAAAAAATAGCGGACGTTGAGGCGGTCGATAATACCTATGAAAGCTGCTGCGGACTCATTGCGGAAATGGCGCGCAGTTGCGGCTGGCGGCTCACCCCTGCGGCTGCAAGCGCGATATACACGGGCATGGTGACGGATTCGGGGCGCTTTCGCTATTCCTCGACAAACGCGCGCACCTTTGAGCTGGCGGCTTACCTTATGAGCCAGCCCATCGACACCTCCGCCATCTACTCCGAACTTTACACCGACGACTGGCGCATGATACGCGCGCGCGCCTCGTTCGTCATGAAGGTCCGCTTTACCGAGCACGGCGCGGGCTATATCTACACGACGCGTGAGGAACTTGCCGCCTCGGGTCTTGACTCGTTTACCGTTTCCCGCGGCATGGTGGGCGTCATGTCCGACGTGCGCGGCGTGAACGTGTGGGTCAACTTTACCGAGACCGACGCAGGCGTGCTTGCCGAAATTCGCTCAAACAGATACAATATAAATCCCATTGCGGTAAAATACGGCGGCGGCGGTCACGCCATGGCGAGCGGAGCAACGCTCCCCGACCGCGAAACAGCCATGGCTATGCTTGGCGATCTTGACGCTGTGGCAAAAGGAGACGGCAATGAATAATTACGAAGTCAAAAAGGCGATCCTTGAAAAGATCAGAGAATACAAAAGCATTATCATCTCGCGCCATGTGCGTCCGGACGGCGATGCGGTAGGCTCCACGCTGGGACTGGCGCGCATTCTCCGGCTGACATTCCCGGAAAAACAGGTATACGTGGTGAACGGCGACTACGCGGAATACACCGCGTTCCTCGGCAACGAGGACGCGCAGCCCGACGCAGCCTGCTACGCGGGAAGTCTTGCCATCGTAATAGACACGGCAACGCCCGACCGCATATCGAACAAAAGCTGGCAGTCGGCGCGCGAGGTGATAAAGATAGACCACCACATAGACGTTGCCCCGTACGGGGACATCGCATGGGTGGAGGAGCACCGTTCATCGGCGTGCGAAATGATAGCGGACTTTTACATGACCTTCCGCGAGGAGCTGAAGATAGACCGCGAGGCGGCGACCTGCATTTATGCGGGAATGGTGACAGACTCGGGGCGCTTCCGCTTCCGCAGCGTCTCGGGCGAAACGCTGCGCTGCGCCGCGGCGCTGCTTGATCTCGGCGTGGATACCGACACGCTGTTCGCTCACCTCTACCTTGAAAAGCTCGATGCCTTCCGCTTCCGCGCTTACGTCTACGAAAACATAAAAATGACCCCTCACGGCGTGGCGTACATCTATGTTGACCGCGCAATGAAGGAACGCTTTTCGCTTACCGACGAGGAGGCGTCAAACGTCGTCTCCTGCCTTGACTCGATAAAAGGCAGCATAATCTGGCTCGCCTTTATCGACAACGCCGACGGCGCGACCATCCGCGTGCGTTTGCGCTCGCGCTTTGTGACGGTGGACAAGCTCGCCAACAAATACCGCGGCGGCGGTCATGATTGCGCCAGCGGAGCCACGCTCATGTCGCCGGACGAGATACCCCTGCTGCTTGCAGACGCCGACGCGCTGATAGCGGACTACAAGGAAAACAACGGAGGCTGGATGTGAGAATACTTGTTACGAACGACGACGGGATAGGCGCGCCCGGTATCGCGGCTCTTGCACGCTTTGCCGTGCGCCTTGGCGAGGTCACCGTGATAGCGCCCCGGAGCGAGCAGAGCGGAAAAAGTCATTCCATTGACCTTGTTTCGCCGTTTGAAATAAAAAAAGTGCCGTTTCCGGCAGTTCCCGAGGTTTTTGAGGCATACTCGGTGGCATCTACCCCCGCCGACTGCGTGCGCTACGGAGTTCTGGCGCTCGGCGGCGAGTTTGACCTTGTACTTTCGGGCATAAACCGCGGCTTTAACCTCGGCGTGGACATAGTTTATTCCGGCACGGTGGGCGCAGCGTTTGAGGCGGCGTATTTCGGCATCCGCTCGCTTGCGCTTTCCACCGACTGGCTGGCATTCGGCGACAGCACACGCGAGCCTGTCTCGCTTGCCACGCTTGAGCGCATATGGGACTACGTGACCGCGAACGATCTTTTCGCGCACGATTCCATCTACAATATAAATATCCCCATGGATCCGGGCACGATACTTCCCACGCGCCAGGGCGGTCCGTACTACCGCGACGTTTTCAACGATCTCGGCGACGGGACCTTCAAGCCGCACGGCGTGTGCGTGTTCAAAAACGGGCATGACCTTGAGGTGGATGCCGACGCCGTGACCGACGGATATATTTCGGTAACTCCGCTCACCATCGACCGCACGGACAGAAAAACGCTGGAAGTGCTGCGGTCCGCAGGTAAATAAATATCACAAGGGGCTGTTAAAAACATCGAGTTTTTAACAGCCCCTTGTTGAATGCGTGACTGCGCACTCCGGCTTTAATCAGTCGGAAAGCGGGACGCCGTTTGCGTCGGTGGTGTAACCGTCCTTCCCGATGATGTAGAATATGCCCTCAACAAGTCCCCATATCTGCATGGGAACAGCGCCGATGCCGCATGTGCATACGGACAGAAGCAGCTGAAGAAGGCCGCGCTTGTTGAAGCCGAGGTAGAAGTTGTGTATGCCGAGAGAGCCAAGGAATATTCCCAGCAGACCGGCGGCAATTTTGGACTTGCTGTTGGCAGCGGGAGGTGTGGGCTGTGCAGGCTGCTGAATCGGCTGAGCCGGCTCCCCGGCAGTCTTGGGGGCATCCGCTCCGGCAGGTGTGCCGCAGGAAGGGCAGAATCCGGCGTCATCCGGAAGCTCGGTACCGCAGTTTTTACAGAACATGATAATTTCCTCCTTGTGAGGCGGGATATATTATGACTCGCCTCTATTTGATGTCATTATATCACAAAAGAATATGACTGTCAACAGAAATTATTCAAGAACATCAAGCGGAGTGCCCTGTGCGTCGGGCAGCGTTACTCCGAGCAGCTTTGCATATGTGGGCGCTTCATTCACGATGCTACCGCCCTCAACGACGGCGCCCGCGCGGATGTGCGGCCCCTTGGCGCAGAACACAGGCCGGGGACCCTTTTCGGGCAGATAGCCGTGCGTTGCATGACCGAAACGGAAGTCGGTAAGATCCAGCGGAGCCAGAAGCGGCTCGCGGCAGCTGTCGGAGTAGGAGGTGTAGCCGTCGCTTTCGATGCAGAATGCGAAATCGCCGTCAAGATGCTCCTTTTCGCGCGTCTCCTCGCGTGTAAAGACCTCGGAGATGCCGTATATTCCTTCGTCACGCAGCTTTTTCAGCTCGCTGTAAAGGTAGTCGTAGGTCTCCTTGTCGTTCGGATCGTGCAGATAAATGAGCGAGGACATTGCGTTGGAGCGGCAGTATGCCTTCCACTCGGTCACATTGCCCTTGGCATCAGCCTTGAGAAGTCCCATACGGGCAAGAAGAAGGTTCGGCTTGATGGTGCGCTTTATATCGAGCTGACCGTGGTCGCTGACAAGGATGAAATCGGTGTTTTCAAGCTCACCGATCGCCTCAAGAGCCTCGCCGAGGTCGCCGATGGAGCGGTCAACGATGTCGAGCGCGGGCTTGAGCCAGTCGCCGAATACGCCGTTGGTATGGCGGCCGCTGTCAATATTGCCGTTGTGGACGAAGGTCACCTCGGGCTTGAATTTGCGGATGATGTCGCAGCAGCACTTTACAAGGAAGTCGTCCACCTGCGGGTGGATGCAGAAGTTCTTGCGCCCGGTCTTTACGTATGAAGGCGGGAGCAGGTAGCTGTTGGCTTCGATTATGTCGATGACCTCGGGCTTGGAGCCTGCACGCTCAAAGGATGAGCGCAGGGTGTCGCCCGCCTTGGGCATCCAGTATTCGTCTATCAGCCAGTCGATGTCGGGATGGCAGCCGGTAACGGGCCAGAAAACCGACGCCGTGGTGTAGCCCGCCTCGTGCGCCGCGGTAAAGATGTCCTTTACGCGGATAACATCGGAAAACCACTGCCAGCTGTCCTCCTTGCTGTCAAGCGAGAAGGAATAGTTGCTCACCACGCCCGTTTTTTCGGGGTAGCAACCGGTCATCATAGAGACGTGTGCGGGGTATGTAACGCTGGGGTAGATCGATTTCATCTTTTTTGCGCGCGCGCCGCCGGCAAGATACTTTTGAAAGTTGGGGCAGGTGGCGAGATATTCAAGGTCTTCGCAGACAAGTGCATCAACCGAAAAGACCAACAGACGTCTTTTTTTGTTTTCTTGCATGGATATTCTCCTTAAATTCAGAAATTACATATTGATTTCCGGGTAATTTCATGATACAATACATGTAATATCACCGCGGAGGTTTGAGAATGAGTCTTACAATGTCGGAAATAGCAGAGAAGATAGGTGTTTCGACAGCCACGATATCGCGCGTGCTGAACGGCGACCGCAGCGTGACTCCCGAAATGCGCGAGCGTGTAATGTCGGCGCTTGAGGAGAGCGGCTATCATAAGCGCCCGCGGCGCTCGTCGGCGCGTTCGCGCAACGACCGCACGGTAATGATAATCGTAGCTCAGCTGCACAATCCCATAACGCTCGGATTTATTGACGGTATACGCCGCCGCCTTGCCGACGCCGGCATGAGAACGGTGATAACACTCAGCGATTACAGCCCGGAGACCGAGTGCGACATGCTCGAATATGCCGGTCGCGGCGGTTATTCCGGTATATTTATGCTGAATGCGGTGGAATGTGCCCGCCTGCTCTCACTGCTCGATACCATGGCGGCGCCCGTGATATTCGTCAACCGCTACCCGCGCTCACGCGACTGCGACGTGGTGACGGTGGACAACTACCGCACAGGCTATCTTGCCACAAAATATCTGACCGACCGCGGTCACCGCACGATAGCCCATATTGCCGGTCCGCGCACCTCGATGACCTGCCGTGACCGCGAACGCGGTTTTGGCGACGCCATGCGCGACGCAGGGCTTGAATGCGACCCGTCGCATTGCGTATTTTACGGCGACCGTAGTTACAAAAGCGGCTGCGAGGTGGGCGAGAGGATAGCAGCCATGCCGCCCGAGGAGCGTTTTACGGCTGTTTTTTCGGCGACCGGCGTAATGGCGGCGGGCATGGTGGACCGTCTGCGCGCACACGGCGTGCGCGTGCCGGAAGATGTTTCGGTAATATGCAGCGATGATTACAGCCGCGATTACATGCCCTGTCCGATAGATTTTACGACCTACGAGCAGGACCCCGGAATGATGGGGGAGACTGCCGCGGAGCTTATGCTCGAACGTGCGGCGCATCCCGCGCGACCGCCGAAATGCATTGTTTTTCCGCCCGTGCTCACCGAGCACGACAGCGTAAGGAACAAGGGCTGAGCCGGCGCCGCCGAGACCAATGTCGTCGGGATGTTAAAAAACTCATATTGAGTTTTTTTAACATCACCTCAAAATGCCGGCCGGGATACCGGCATTTTTGATGCGATCTTGGTCGGTTTTGCCGAGCCGGGTCTTTGTTTTTTGGCTTTCTTGGCGGCAAAACGGCGGTGTTCAGCCGCCGAGACCAATGTCGTCGGGATGTTAAAAAACTCATATTGAGTTTTTTAACATCCCTTTTATTACTTCATATAAAGTCCGCCGTTTACATCCACAACATCACCGGTGATGTAGGAAGAAAGGTCGGAGGCAAGGAAGAGCACGGCGTTTGCGATATCATCGGGGGTGCCGAAGCGTCCCACGGGGATAGTGAGCTTAGGATCATCCTTGGGATCGGTGAGCCATGAAAGCCCCTTTGCCATTGCCGTGAGCGTTCTGCCGGGGCAGACGCAGTTGGATGTGATGCCGTACTGTCCGCCCGAGAGCGCAAAGCACTTGGACATATTGAGGACCGCCGCCTTTGCGGAGCTGTATGCGCAGGAGGAGGACCTTCCGCCGCGCTCGCCCGCCATGGACGAGATGTGTACGAGCCTGCCGTAGTTCTGCTCTTTCATTATTTCATACACTGCCTGAGTGCAGAAGAACACGCTCTTTATATCAAGCGTCTGCATTCTGTCCCAGTCCTCAAGCGTGATCTCGTCAACGCGCGCGGTGCCGGTGATGCCGGCATTGTTGACCCAGATGTCAATCCTGCCGTAAACCTCGCGCAGAGCAAAAATATTGTCGCGCAGGTGGTCAAAATCGGTAACGTCAAGGCGGCGGAACTCGGCGTTCTGCCCCTCGGCTCTGATAGAAGCGGCGACCGCTTCGCCCTTTTCGGCATTTATGTCGGTGATTATGACCGATGCGCCGAAATCGGCAAGACGGCGTGCTATCGCCTCGCCGATGCCCTGACCGGCGCCCGTTACGACCGCTGTGCGGCCTTCAAGAAGAATTTTGTTCATCGGATAACTCCTTTTTTCATTCAAAGGGCGCGAAAGCCCTCAAAATAATGCGCTCCCTCAACGTCTGCGACGGTATATTTCGCCGTAAACGAGGTGTTGTGTATGCCCGCGATCTTTACATTCGGATTTTTAAGCTCCTCGGGCAGGTGTGAATCGTCAGCCCAGCGCTCTACGCTGAAATGACCGTCCGGATGCACGTGCATGGTGGTGATGGAGGTGTTCTCCAGGCGTACCATCTGCCACACGTCGCGTATCGGCACATTCAGCAGTTTTGCCATGATGAGCTGTATCGTAAGCATGTGCGCCACAACGGCGATC
>CATYWI010000014.1 GCA_958414155.1 uncultured Anaerotruncus sp.
GGATGCGGTGAGTCCTTCCTCGCTAAGACGGTACTCGTAGCACCAGGCATCGCCCGATGTGCGCCATGCCGATGGGGAGGCGTACGAAAGGTTCCTGTCGGCGCAGTGGAGGTGTCCGAAGGCATTCGTGCGGGAGATATAGAGCTTTACTTCAACGCGATGAACGCCGGCGGGAACATTCTTCCAGCGCACCAGATAGGGAGCAAACGCGCCCGTGGTGGGCTTGCCGCCGTCAAGCGAGCATTCGTACACCGCCGCGCGGTATTGCGGCAGGCGCACCGAAAGGTCGCCGCCCGTTGTTGTTACGTCAATGAAATAGCTCACACAGCCGCTGTAAAAGGGAAGTCCCTGCGTTGTAATGGTCTCAAAGCCCAGTGTATCCGGCAGGGCTTCTATAACCGCGCGTGCTCCGGCAAGGCGAACGCCGAAGCTGCCCCTCAGGTAGCACCATTCTATTGCCGTGCGCTTACCGAAGGGAGCCTCAAGCTCCAGCACCGAAATGCCGGCGGGTATCGGCGGGAGAGCGACCGTTTTTATCGAGCGGTCGGTAAAGTAGCCGTCGATAACGGAGGGCACGCGCACGCCGTTCAGCGTAATCGCGGTATCCTCTGCCGCTTCAAGAGCCAGGTGTGCGTCCCTTACGGGTATGCGGCTCTCGATTGTAAAGCGGAGCTTTACCGTATGCTCGGTCGGTTCTGCGGGTATGCACCAGGGCTGATTCGAACTGCCGCCCCACGGCGTCCAGCCGAGCTTGCGCCGCAGTAACGTATCTATGCGTAAAAGCTCTTCGGACGGCTCAAATTCGCCGCCGTCAAACGAGAATTCGGCGCGGTCGAGCAGAAGTACGTTCGGCTCGGAAAGCGCATACGGCGCGCATGCGGGAATACGCATGGGGACCTCAACGGTCTTCTGAGCGGCGGCAGGGCTCCATGCCTCCTCTGCATCGCAGGGATCAAGACGGATAAGAAGGCTGTCATGCAGCCAGAGTTCTGCGGGAATGACTGTCGCATCGCCGCTGTGCGAGAAGCGGCAGGGCTTTATCTTGCCGCTCAGAGTATCATAAAGCGTTGCGCGGTATGTGCCCTTGACGGTGATCTTTATCTTTTGCTTTCTGGAGATGTCCTTGTTGTATGGGAGCTTTCCCTGTGCCACAAAGAGCCACAGTCCGTCGCCGTCGCGGCGGAGCTGGTGTACGAGAGAACTGGTAAGCTCGCCGTTTGACTGGCGGATGTCAACGGTGCGGTAGCCTTCAAGCGCACCTAAAAGCGCGCCGCGCGTAAAGCTGATGTGCTCGGCTTCCGCCCAGAGCTTTGCGGGAATATCCGAGGGACGTGCGTCAAGATATTTCGGCGCGTCGCCCATGAATATCAGCTTGCCTCCCGCACGGCGGAAGGCGTCAAGGCGCTCGCAGGTGGAGGCGCGCACAGTCTCACAGCCAGGAACGATTATGACGTCGTATTTCATATTTCCGACCTCAAGCGCCGCCCCGCCGCGCTTGCAGAGGGAAGGGAGCAGTGATTCGGATATATAGTCGAAGTCCACAGAGCCGAAAAGCAGCCACTCGGTCACGTTTTCAAAGTTGGTGTCAAGCTCCTCGCGCGCAAGCGCTGTCTGTTCGGCGGGACCCCAGTGGATCCAGCAGGACTCCACGGGATGTATAACGCCGACGCGGATAGCGGGTGTGCCGCGCGTCATGGCGGTGTTCACGCGGGCAAAATGGTCTTCAACATAGCGGTATTTCGGATACCACGGCGACTGATAGTTTATCGAGGCGGGGTAGTCGCGCTTGGCTTCACCCTCCATCGAGACCCACGAGAGGTGCGGAACGCGCACGGTAACGCCGAGCGCTGCCTGCCAGTCGCCCTGAAGCTTGTGACCGCGGAAGTCGAAGTCCCAGTCGGTGACGCCGTAAAGCTCGCTCATAACGCCCTCGCGGCCGTATTGATGAGCGACAGAAGCTGCCTGCTTTGCGGTAGTATATTCGCGGCGGTCGGCAAGCATATCTATTCCGGGCAGGGCAAACGCGCGCAGTGAGCGCATCACCTCTCCGACGGCTGAGGTCTGTGAGGTGAGCGATGGCTCGCGCATCATGTGACCGGTAAGGGCAATCCCGTGTGCATCGCACCAGGTGCCTATGGTGTCCGAGAACGCCCGGGCAAAACGCTCGCAGGCGTGGTCGTGATAGTGATATCTTGCTGTGGAAATGCCCTCCGGAAGCTCCCAGATGAGTTCGGGAACGTGATCGAGCACCGAGTCGCCGTAGGCGGCGCGGAAGGTGTCGTCGAAATCGTCTGTCCACGGCATGGCAACGTCCTCAAGCGACGATGCGAACTTAAGCGTCTGCTTGTGCGTGAACTGCGGTTCATCGGTGAATATTGCGGGGACCACTGTGCCGAAGCGGTCGCCGATCTCGCGCAGATAAGCCTCGTGCGTTACCTCCACAAAGCGTTCTATGGCTGCTTTGTCCATCGTGTTGACATATGTATAGCCGTTGTAGCGCGGTGTAACGTGAGGAGATTCGAGGTATGCATAAAATACGCGTCCGCCCTCGTCGGCGTTTTCTCCGTCGGCGAGCCTGCGGTATGAGGCGAGGCGGAGGTTCTCGTCAAGCGTTACCGAATAACGTGCGATGAGCCTGCCGTTACCGCTGCGCAGGGCGGTCGCCTGCTCGTTGCCTACGCGTATCTTACCGCCGACCTCCTCGTATGAGTACGGCGTAAACAGCAGATAGCGTATGCGGTATTTTTCATCCTTGGTAACAAGACCGCCCGCAAAGCCCGAGGGCCAGCGGTCCTCGTCGTAAAGCCATGCAAGCATATGGCTTTGCTCGGCTTTGTCAACGCAGGCGTGTATTAAAGACATGAACTCGTCGCTGAGGTAGGGTGTCGCCATGCCGGAGCGTACATGCATGTGGTATCCGCCAAAGCCCATCTCGCCGAGTATGCCCGCCTGACGCAGAAGCTCATCGCGGTCAAGACGGCAGTTCCAAGACCAGAAGGGAGCGCCGCGGTATTCGCAGGTCGGAGCGGCAAAAAGCTCGCTGCTCAGTTTTTCGTTTTTATTTTTCGGATAAAGCATATATTGCCTCGCTTTCGTCAGACGCGCTGCGACAGCACGTCGCGCTCGTACTGCTTTACTGTGTCAAGCCAGCTTCCGTCCGCGGCAACTCCCGCGCGGGTGCAGAATTCCTCCCACACAGCGCCGAAGGGCATTGTCTTCAGCTCTTCATGAGCGGCAAGCAGATCGGTAAAGCGCCCTTCGTTCTGAAGGCGCGCAAGTTCTTCGTGCGGAGTGAGCATAGCGTAAAGCAGCGCCTTCTGGAGGTTGCGCATTCCTATGACCCATGCCGCAATTCGGTTTATGCTCGCGTCAAAGTAGTCAAGCGCGAGGTATGTGCGGTCAAGCGCGCCGCAGCGCACGACCTCCTTGGCTATCTCGCGTGTTTCGTCGTCGAAAAGGACCACATGGTCGCTGTCCCAACGCACACCGCGCGTAACATGAAGCGCTATCTTGTCCGCAAACAGGAGCATTGAGGGTATCTTGTCGCTGACTACCTCGGTGGGGTGATAGTGCCCGTTATCCATAAGCGGTACAAGTCCGTTGTGTGCGCTGTATTCAAGGCAGAATTCCGCGGAGCCGACGGTGTAGGATTCAACGCCGATCCCGAATACCTTTGATTCAAGCGATACGTCAACAAGCCTGCGGTCATATCCGGCGCCGAGGATGCGGTCGAGTGAATCCGCAAAGCGACGGCGCGGACCCTGGCGGTCTGCGGGAGTGTCCTTGTATCCGTCGGGGATCCAGATGTTCATGAGGCACTTTTTACCCGTTGCGCGCGCAAAGTATTCGGATATGCGCAGGCAGGCTATGCCGTGACGGATCCAGAACTCGCGCACCTCTTTATCGGGATTTGAGAGGGTAAGCCCCGAGGCTGCCATCGGGTGCGAGAAGAAGGTGGGGTTGAAGTCAATCCCGAGCCCGCGCTCGTTTGCAAATTTCACCCATGCCGCAAAATGCTCGGGACGAAGGGCGTCGCGGTCCGCGCGTTCGCCGTCGCCGAATACGGCATACGAGGCATGCACGTTTATGCGATGCTTGCCGGGGATCAGCGAAAGTGCCTTGTCTATATCATGCATAAGCTCATCGGGCGTGCGCGCCGCATGGGGATAGTTTCCCGTTGCCTGAATACCGCCGTCAAGAGAAGTCGCGCCTTCAAAGCCGCGCACGTCGTCGCCCTGCCAGCAGTGCATAGAGATGGGGGTAGCAATAAGCGTCGCAAGCGCCGCCTCGGTATCAACGCCGAGCGCGGCGTAACGCGCACGCGCGGTCGTGTAGATGGTATTTTCATTCATAACCGTATACCAGCCTTTCAGTCAGTTTGCTGAGTCTATTATACAGCATTTTCGGCTGTCATGCAATAAAAATTCTCTTTTTTTCGTATTATACTCATCCGAAATGTCAAAAATCCTTGCTGAGGTGATGTTATGAAATACATGAGAGTGCGCCGCCGTGCGGCAATCGCCGCTCTTGTGCTTTTGGCGGGCGGCACGGTCTATTGCGCCATTGAGGTCATATGGCGGGGATATACGCATATATCGATGGCGGTATGCGTAGGGATATGCTTTTATATTATGTATCTGTCCGAGGCGGCTCCGCGCTTTCGCGCGCTGCCGTTGCCGCTGCGCGCGCTTGCGGGAGCGGGGATAGTCACCGCTGCCGAATTTGCAGCCGGGTATATAGTCAACATCCGGCTCGGACTCGGCGTATGGGATTACAGCGGGCTGCCGCTGTCGCTCATGGGGCAGGTGTGCCTGCCATACTCGGCGTTGTGGTTTTTGCTGTGTCTTGCGGCGTTCCCGCTCTGTGATCTTATGCGCATATATATATTCGGAGGATAAAGCTCATTTTCGCACGCACCGCGGCATAGAATTATTCCGGAATCTTTTTTTACGAGGACTCGGATATGCCGGAAAAAGAACAGAGCCGCGCAAGAACGCTCATATATAATTCTTTGCTGATGTCGGCGTCGGCGATCGTGATGCGCACGGTCGGCGTCGGCTTCAGCGTGTGGATATCAAACCGCGTCGGCGCGGAGGTAATGGGACTTTACTCTCTCTGCACCGGCGTCTGGGGCTTTGCCCTGACGCTGGCTACCTCCGGCATCAATCTTGCAACTACACGTACCGTCGCCGAGGCGCTCGGCGTCGGTGAGCGCGAGGGCGGCGGAACGGCGCGTGCCGCACTGCGGCGCGCGCTGATATATGCTGTGTCATTCGGCAGTGCGGCGGCGGTGCTGCTCATATGCGGAGCGAGGTTTATCGGGCTTCGCATTTTGTGCGATGAACGCACGGTGACGCCGCTGCGCCTGCTCGGTATATCGCTGCCCGCGATATCGGTCTCGTCGGCGCTCGCGGGGTATTTTTCGGCTGTGCGCCGGGTGTGGAAGAGCGCGCTTACGCAGGTGTGCGAGCAGGCGGTAAAGATCTTTTCGGTCGCGGCGCTTCTCGTCCGCCTTATGCCGCTCGGAGCGGAATACTGCTGTACCGCGCTCGTGCTCGGCGGGGCGATATCCGAGATACTTTCATGCGCGGTCGGATATATCCTGTACCGTGCCGACCTCGGACGGCACATAGGGAAGGGCGGATCGCGACTCGGCGGGCGCGAGAGCACCAAAAAGCTGCTTATGACTGCGGTCCCCGTGTCGCTGAGCGCTTATGTGCGCTCGGCGCTCACAACAGTGGAGCATATACTTATTCCCGCCGGACTTGAAAAATTCGGCGCGGAGCGCGGCGCGGCGCTCGCCGAGTACGGATTGCTGAATGCGATGGTCATGCCGGTGGTCATGTTCCCGTATGCTGTGATATATTCCTTTACGGGACTGCTGATACCGGAATTCACCGCCGCCGCGTCGCTTGGACAGCGGCACAGGATAAGCTACATTTCGGGACGCGTATGGCGGCTTACGGTAATATTCGGCGTCGGCGTTGCGGGACTGCTCATATGCTTTGCCGACGAGCTGGGGCTTGCGCTTTACGGCTCGGACGAGGCGGCGCGGCTAATTCGTCTGCTCGGACCGCTCATGCCTGTGATGTATCTCGATACCGTTACCGATTCGATGCTCAAGGGACTCGGCGAGCAGGTGTACACCATGAACGTGAATATTGCCGATGCCGCAATGTCGGCGCTTCTTGTTTATCTGCTTTTGCCCGCCTTCGGACTTTCCGGTTACATTGCGGTGCTTTACATAAGTGAGATCATAAATTTTGCTCTCAGCGCAGCAAGGCTTCTGCATGTCAGCGCCATGCGGCCTCGCGTGATGTGCTGGGTGTTCGCGCCTGTCTTTTCGGTGATAGGAGCCGCCTCAACGGTAAGATTATTGCTGATGCTTCTGCCGCCGGTCCCGGCGGGCTGTCCCGCATGGCTCACACTCACATGTCACATGGGACTTACCGCGCTGCTGTTTGCCGCTTTCCTGCATGCTACGGGATGCGTTGACAGCGAGCTTGCGGGGTGGATAAAAAGATCGCTGCGCCTGCGCGTCGGGGCTGAGTGACACGCCTGCCGCACGAATATATATTTTCGGGACTGCCGCGCACCGGCGCGGCAGTCCCGAAAGCAATGCCTTTTTTAATACAGCTTATATTTCAGCCGGAGGTTATCCGCTATCATGGCGATAAATTCGGAATTCGTCGGCTTGCCGCGGTTGTTCTGTATGGTGTAGCCGAAATATGAGTTCAGCGTTTCAACATCGCCGCGGTCCCATGCGACCTCTATCGCATGACGTATCGCACGCTCGACGCGCGATGTGGTGGTCTGATATTTCTTTGCCACGGTCGGGTAAAGCACCTTTGTTACCGAGTTTATCACGTCATTGTCGCGCACCGTCATAAGAATTGCCGTGCGCAGGTACTGGTAGCCTTTTATGTGTGCGGGAACGCCGATCTGATGTATTATTTTCGTTACCTGTGTTTCGATGTCCGGTGTACGCTCGGGGTCTGCTGTCGTAACGTGCCCCTGCGCCTTCTCCGAACGTGCGCGTGCGAGACTCCGTATGTGGTCGGCAAGGCTGTCGCAGTCTACCGGCTTCAGAAGACACATAGCCGCGCCCGCGTTCATAGCCTCAACAAAAACATTCTGATTCGATACCATTGAAAGCACAACAAGCGCCGGCGCCTCGTCCGGTGTAAAGCTCATACTGCGCACGCCGCGCACTACGCCTATGCCGTCGAGCTTTGAAAGCCATACGTCCAAAAGCGCCACTGCGGGATGAATCCGTGAAATGAGTTCAAGCGCTTCCTCGCCGTTCGATGCCTCATATATCGCACCGAAGCCTGCACGGCGAAGGCCGTCGCACATTGATCTGCGCATTTGCGCGTTTTCATCCGCTATTATTATCTTTGTCGTGTTATCCATTCCTCTTCCTCCGTTATATGCTGGGATTTGACAATAATATTATACCAAATAATACCAAAATTTGCAACAGAAAATAAAGAAAAAGTTGCACAAAAAATGTTCGCATGAACTGTCTAATATAACCAAAAAAACTTTACAAAACCTCTAAATGTGCCGTTTTTTGAAGCACGTGATAACTATATGTAGTGTTATGTTGTATTATGACGAAACCCGTTTTGGGGTGACATTGCGGGTTTTTCCGGGTAGACAGCGCATATTAATCTGTATGGACGGTATAATTCATCAAGCGTTCACAAAAATAGATTATAATAGAATCTGCCGCCGAGCGGCGGCTTGAAAGGAAAATTGTAATGTCGGAAAAAAATAAAAAAGACCCTGTCGCCATAAAGACATCAATAGGAGGTCAGGCGCTTATCGAGGGTATAATGATGCGCGGACCAGCCAAGACCGCGATGGCTGTCCGGCGTCCGGACGGAACGAT
This sequence comes from uncultured Anaerotruncus sp., assembly GCA_958414155.1. The sequence goes on from CATYWI010000014.1 coordinate 7,895, forward strand.
ATGTCTTGAGGAGTGGCAAAACAAGAAAAACACACGCTCGCCCATCACAAAGCTTCCTATAATACGCGGCGTGTTCAACTTTGTCGATTCAATGATAGTGGGCTATAAAACGCTTATGCGTTCCGCAGAGATAGCGGGTTTTGAGGAGACGGCTCCCGAAACGACCGCCGAAGGCGGCGAGGACGCGGAAAAGGAAGCGGACGGTAAAAAGGGAGGCTCCTCCGGTGCTATGACCGCGCTGATGGTAGGCGCGTCAGTGCTGGGAGTCGTGCTTGCCGTCGTGCTTTTCAAGGTGATACCCGAGGCGCTTTACGAGCTTCTCACACGTGCGTTCCCGGTCCTCAACAACTCCGGCTACGGCTGGTCGCTGATACGCGCTGCGTTTACCGGAGTGGTGAAGATCATAATACTCGTGGCGTATATGGCGCTCATATCGCTTATGAAGGATATAAAACGCACGTTCATGTATCACGGCGCAGAGCATAAAACTATCTTCTGCTACGAGCATGGGCTTGAGCTTACCGTTGAAAACGTAAGGATACAGCGTCGCTTCCATCCCCGTTGCGGTACCTCGTTCCTGATACTTATGGTGCTCGTTTCGATACTCATCACCATGTTCATTCCCGCGCATATCGTTGACAGCCGCGTGCTGAACGTTGTGCTTCGTTCCGCTATCGGTATCCTCCTGCTCCCGCTCATAATGGGTGTGGGATACGAGCTTCTCAAGCTCGCGGGCAGACATGATAACCTCTTTACACGCATAATATCCGCTCCCGGAATGTGGCTCCAGCACATAACCACACGCGAGCCGGATAACAGCATGATAGAATGCGCCATTGCCGCAGTCAAGCGGGTCATTCCCGACGACGGAAGCGACAGGTGGTAACAAAATGGTGGTGTTAAAAAACTCAATTTGAGTTTTTTAACACCACCGGTTTTTTATTAGCTTATACCAGTGTGTTCTGGTGAGTCGCGGGAATACTCTTGAGTATGGGGGTGTTGTCTGCGGTATCGACCCACACCTCGGGATCGAGGTTCATGGCCGTGGAGGCGCCGACACCGGTGTTCACCTCGGGAGCGCCGCACGCGGGCGTGAAGGCGTTCGTGTTTTCGGTCTCGGTGTTCCAGATCAGCACGCGTCCGGAGGCATACACATTTTCCGCATAATCGTCGCCGCTCTTGGTCGCGCAGGAGGCGCTCAGCTCCTTGGAGTCCGCGCTCATCGTGTAAACGTTTCCGGTGCTGTAGCAGTTCTTGATCACGCAGGTCGCGCCGCTGTCGCCGGCGGTGTTCATTCTGCCAACGATGCCCGCCGCGGCAGACGTTGTTGGCGCCGGCGTTGCAGCTTATGACATCGCCCTTGTTGTAGCAGTCGATTATGCTGGCGTCACCGCCGCTGCCGCTCATGACGCCGGTAATACCGCCGAGTATGGCGCAGCCCTTTTCGGCGTAGGAAGCGTCACCGACGATACCCGCCGAAACGGTGCCGAAGTTGGCGCACGACTTTACGTGAACACCCACAACGGCGGGGATAATGCCGCCGACATACAGGGCGTGTGATTTCTTTGTGGCTGTAACGTTACCGTGGTTGACACAGTTTTCGATAACAAGTCTTGCGCTGGCAGAGGAATTATACTTGCCTGCAATGCCGCCGACGTATGCGTTGCCGGTCACGTTGGCGTAGTTGATGCAGTTACGTATCACGTTGTTTTCGCCGTCAAATTTGCCGACGAACGCGCCGACGTTCGAGTCGGCGGAGCAGATAAGGCCTTCGCCGATGATAAGGTTCTCGATCGTAGCGCCGTTGATGAAGCCGAACATACCGGTCTCACCTGCGCCGTATACGAACAGACCGGTTATCAGATGTCCACCGCCGTCAAAGGTGCCGGAGAAGGGGAATGCCGAGTTGCCGATGGGGGTCATTGTGTTCTTCGGAGTGTTTTCGATGGTCCATTTTTCATATCCCTCTGTGAGGTTGAACTCAATGTCCGCGGTGAGAAGATATTTGCCGTCAAGCGGACC
>CATYWI010000015.1 GCA_958414155.1 uncultured Anaerotruncus sp.
GCATGAGATTTTCTGTCGTGAATTCACCCGCAAGCGCCGCGTCGCGTATATCCTTGCCGAAAATTGCATGGATCTCGTTTGAAAGCGTTGCGGGAATGTCGCATTTAAGCGCATGGACCGACAGGATCGAGTCGGGTGAGATATCGCCGAACGCAATATAGTATCTTCCCGTTACGGCAAGACTTGCCGCCGGTGAGTACTGAAAGCCGTCGGAAAGCGGGGAAATGCCGAGAGCCGCAAGATTTTCAAGGTAGCCCGAACGGAAGAGGGATGAAAGCTCGTTGAGCGGTAAAAGCATCGCGTCGGGCGCCTCGCCGCCGGAAAGCATTGCGGCACTCAGGTCATCGGCGGGCGTCGCGGAAGTGTACACCGTTACCGTTGCGCCGAGAGTGCGTTGCAGAGCGTCCGATTCGACTGTGAGCGGGCGATCGGCGCCTGCTTTTTCAAGCACGCGGAAGGTGTATCCGCTGTACGAGCCGGGTTTTCCCGTTTCCGACGGTGTGATGATTATTTTTGACGGACTTCCCGAGGTCTCGGGAGGGCTGTCGGTCTGCGCCGGACGGGAAGTGGTCACATTATGCCTGCCTCCGGGAAGAGAGGCGTTGCAGGACGAGAGGACCGTGACCGCCGCAAACGCAAAAAGGAGAAAATACTTTTTTACTTTTTTCATTTTGATGTGGTTCACCGCATACGCGGAAATAATATCAGAACGCGGCGCCGGGGTCGCGCACCAGACGCGGAACACGTGCCGAAATAAGGCAAAGACATTCGTAGTTTATTGTTCCGGCAAGCGCCGCAAGAGCGTCGAGCTGCCCCGGTTCTCCGACAAGGACCGCCGTGTCGCCTGTGTGGGCGTCAATGTCGCCAAGGTCTATCATGCACTGATCCATGCATATCCTGCCTATCACACGCGCGTCGCCCAGCATTTTGCCGTCTGCCGCGCGCAGGACAGCCCGCGCACCGGAATACGCGCGTATAAAGCCGTCGGCGTATCCTATCGGCAGTGTGGCTATCCGCATGTCGGTCTTTGCGGTGAATGTCCCGCCGTAGCTCAGCTGCTCGCCTGCACGCAGGGTGTGTACCTGTGAGAGCTTTGCACAAAGACGCATAACGGGTCTTACGCCGAAGTCGAACATTCCGGAAGGCTCGGCTCCGTAAAGCAGAACGCCGAGGCGGCAGATGTCAAGGTGATATTCCGGGAATCGCAGTGAGGCGGCGCTGTTGCAGATGTGTCTTACGCTGAGGTTGGCGCCGAGGGTGCGCGCGCGTCCGAGCAACGCGAAATAACGTTCCGCCTGCTCGCGTGTGCGCGCTTCGCCGTCAGCCTCGTCGGCGCGGGCAAAATGAGTAAATGCACCTTCGGCAATTATGCCGGGCAGTGCCGCCGCTTCTGCGATCTCATGTGCGGAGCGCTCGGTTTCCTCCGCGTTGTGCGCGGGGAAGCCGATGCGGTTCATGCCGGTGTCAAACTTCATGTGAACGCGCAGGGAACGCCCGGCGGCGGAAAGCCGCGACGAAAGCGCCCGTGCATATTCGAGCGAGAAAACAGTCTGGATTATATTGCTGCGCGAAAGCGTGGTCGCCTCTTCGGCGGGTGTGTAGCCGAGGATGAGTATGTCGGCGTCGGAGTTTACCGAGCGGCAGATCCGGCGTACTGCGATCGCCTCCTCAATGCTGGAGACCGCAAAAAAATCACAGCCTTCGCCGAGGAGCGCGTCAACGCACGCGTCGATCCCGTGACCGTAGGCATCTGCCTTTACCACGCACATCATGCGGCAGTCAGGAGTGGTGCGTCTTATCTCATGGCAGAGCGCACGGTAATTTCCGCGCAGTGCGTCGAGATCGATCTCTGCCCAGATCTTATGCGTGGTAAGCTCCGGCAGGGAGGAATACAGCTTGTATGAATGCATCATGGGGAATCCTTTCGGATCGAAATTGCTGACTGAGCATGACAAAAAAGAGATAATACGCAAGTACAGTCAGCACTGAACCAAATATTGATTAAAGATAATGTAAACGACGGATATAACAGGAATAAAATTTGCATTGCAAGTGCAACAGTAGTATAATATGCTTCGTGCCTTGAAAACGAGCAAACCTTCCCCCCATAATTATAGCATATTTTCATCTGCTTTGCAATATAATGTAGCAAAGAGCGGAGGAAGAATGCTGTGGAATATGTGCACCGTATAAAAAAATACATTGTTGCGCTTGCGGCAGTCCTTGCGCTTCTTCAGACAGGCTGTACGCCGGTCGCGGATGCCGATATGCTGGCATATCAGCGTTCTGCGGCGCATGCCGAGGTAAAGGGATGCTTCGGAGACACCGAATTCGGTGCGCTGATAGAGCTTTCCGCCATGCCGTCCGACGGTTCGCCGCGCGATGTGCGCGCTGTGCGCGCTGTGCGCGTCGAATATACCTCGCCGTCAGGTCTTGAGGGGATCGCGGTCATGCGCACGGCGGGGAAAGAGCTGCTTACATATTCCGACCTTGAGCTTCCGGGCGATGTATTTGCCGAAATGCTGGCGCCTGCCGATGCATTTTCGCTTACCGGAACGGTGCTGTCGGCAGAGACTGTAAAGAGCGGCGGAGGCACATACACCGTGATACGGCTTGATGACGGAGCGGAAGTGACGATAGATTCCGCCGGCGGACATCCTGTGAGCATTGTTACGTGTGACGGCATGAGGCTTGAGGTCATCTGGTATGAAGCGGACGAAAGATAGTATTCGTTATCTTATATAAAGCATATTTCGAGCAAAAAGAAAGGTACGGTAAACTGTATTGAAAAAAACACTTATTGCGGTGATCATCTCCGTTGTGCTGTCTGTTATCATTACAACAGCGGGGATAGTTTCGGCGTCATTCGGCAGTGACGGTCACGGCATGAATGCGCAGGGCGTTTCTGCATGGACTGCCGATGCTGTCGGGAACGAGCCGCCCGAAACCGCTGCGGACAGCGGTACTTATATCCCGGGAGGGATATTTGACGATATTGTAAATGTCCGCCCCGATGTAAAAAAGCTGTTGGAGAACGTTTTGTGCGCTGACGGTGAGACTACGGAGGAGCCTACGGCGAGTCTGCCGTCAACAGACACCGAGCCGGAGGAGACCGCACCGGCAGAGACTGCGGCGCCGTGGACGCCCGCGTATCCCGATGACAGCACGCCGCTTTCACTTTGTGTGAACGATAACGAGCTTACCGCAGGGTTTGCGGCGCGGATAAACGGCGTGGCTTATCTGCCTCTCGGCGAATTTTGTGAGCTGTTTTCGGAGGTGGAAGCCACTGTGAGCGACGGTGCGTACATCGTGAGCGGAAACGGGTTTGAGGTCACGGCGACTGTCGGAGACAGCTACATAACCTCACGCGGCCGTGTGCTGTGGTGCGGAGCCGATGCGGCTGTATCCGATATCGGCGGGACCGTATGCGTACCCGCAGAGCCGCTTTGCCGTGCGTTGGGACTTGAGCTTTCCGACAACGGCGATGGCCTGAACGTCAGCGGCGATGCTTCGTCAAAGAGCGCCGATGAGGTGTACGATGCCGACAGTCTTTACTGGCTTTCGCATATTATTTCGGCTGAATCACGCGGCGAGCCGCTTGAGGGACAGATAGCGGTTGGCTGTGTGGTGCTCAACAGGCTTTCAAAGCTCGACTATCTTTCAAGCGTGTATGACGTGGTATTTGACCGCCGGTACGGGATTCAGTTTTCCCCCGCATACAGCGGAAGTGTTTACAGCGAGCCTACCGAGTCATGTGTGCGCGCCGCCAAGATATGCCTTGAGGGGTATACCGTGTCCGACAGCATACTGTATTTCATAAACAGTGCAGATACTCCGCCAACATGGATGACTCGCGGATGCACGCTCATAGTTACTATCGGCCATCACGATTTTTATGCATGATGATCGGGGCGTTAAAAAAACTCAGCCTGAGTTTTTTAACGCCCTGTGTTTTGTTTATTTTTCGACCTTTGCAAGCAGTATCCAACCGGTTTCTTCGGAGTAGCAGGATATCACGCCGCTTGAGGGCGGAAGGATCTCCTCGTAGTCGAACGGTATAACGACATTTCCGTCTGTATCTACTGCGCCGACGGTCCCTTCATCGTCGCCTATGATGCCGATGCCCTCAACAAACGGCATGGCATATGTGTGGATCGGCTGGGTTATCCAGTAACCGTTGCGGTGATAATAGCCGTATCTGCCTTCACGCTCCAGAAGAAGGACTCCGTCCGAATATGAAATGAGCTTGTAACCCGCAGGGATATCGAATTCGTTACCGTACGGGTCGATAAGGATATCGTAGTCGGCGGTAATGTAGTTCACAACATCGCCCTCGTTAAGCTCGTGCTCAAGCACACGCACGCGCATGAGTCCGTGATCGAAATAATAGTATCCGAGGCTGTATATGTCCCGGTAGAAGGGCTGATAGTATGTCCTTACCATGTATGTGTAGCCGTGGGCGGCGTCGGTGCGGTATTCGTAGCGCAGACGTGCCGTCACTCTTCCGGAGGTGTTTATGACGCGAAGCACTCCGTAATCATCGACAACACAGGCATAGCCTTCTGAAAATGCGTACGCACGTGCATATGTGCCGCCGAAGCGCGCTGTTTCTATTGAGCTGCCGTAATAATAACGCGGAGCATCAAATGTGACCGATACTTCAAGTATCGGATCATACGGCGGTTCGGTGGTCTCCGGCTCCGTTGCAGGCTCTGTTGCAGGCTCCGTGACCTGATCTGTTTCCGGCAGGGTGGTATCGCTTTCGGCAGGTGTCTCGGGGACCGTAGTGTCGGGCGACGAAAGCCCGGTGTCCGGCGGTACGGTATCGGCGGGGGAGGGAGGATCGGTCTCGGCTACCGGTTCGGGTGTAGGCTCCGGGAGCGGCTCTCCGGCAGTGGTGTCAGCCGTTGCCGCTTCCTCGCGTTCGCGGGCGATCTCTTCTTTGGCGCGGTCGAGCGCGAGTTTGAACGGATAATTGTAATAATGACCGCCTGCCTGGCGCACGGCGACCTTTTCGGCAAACGACGGGTCAAGCTCGTAAAGCGCACGCGCGATACGCGGGTCTACCTTGAAGCGCGTGTAGTAGCTACTTCTGTCAAGCAGATAGCTGAGAGTGACCGGCTCGGTGCGCCAATGCACGCCAAAGCTTTCGTCACTGTTCACGCCGTATGCCGGTGAATAGTCGAAGAACAAGCCGCGGCTGTCGTATTTGCGGTCAAAATCCGCTTCTGTCAGAGACTTTGTTTCCTCATCGATGTAGTAATATTTATCGTTGGCTATGAACAGCGGGTGTCCGTCGCGGTCGCGTGTATAAGCGGGATTGAGGTCGGTGCTCTTGAAAACACCTACACGGCTGCCGTCGGAACGATAAACTGTGAGGGTGCGGTTATTGTTGTCAACAATGATATACCCCATGTAAAGCTCTATTGCGCGGCGTGATACGTATTCCTCGTTGAAGGATTCATAAAGCTGACCGCCGTCCTCAAGCGTTCTTGCCTCAAGAACATAAGTGAGCATTTCATTGCCGAGGTACTGAGAGTCGAATGCCGCCTGACCGTCGATGGTTATGCGCGCGAGCTGTGTTGCCGATGAGTCGTAGGGCGAGTATGTTATTTTGTATCCCTCGGCGATCAGATCGGCGAGCGCGGGATATTGAGGCGTTTGACCGTTGCCTCCACTGCCTGAGGTTGTGGTGCTTCCGGTGTCTCCGGGGGATGAGGTGTCGGGAGCGCGTCCGGTAGTAAGGCTTGAAAGGTAGCTCTCATATGCAAGCTCGCCCGGAGTTTTTGTACGTTCGGTGCCTGCGTCCGCCCACGGAAGCCGCACCTTCAGAAATCCGGCACATACGAGGCATGCAAAGACGGCGGCTATGGCGAAAACGGTTATTGCCGCAACGTGAAGCAGATTTTTTTCGGGTGCGCTTTTTCTGTAATTCTTTTTCATTGCATGATTTCAGCTGTTTTATTTGTGATAGCGGGTCCCTTTTATTATGTTGAAGGATCGGTATATCGCTTCAAGAAGCATTACTCTGAAAAGCTGGTGCGGGAATGTCAGCTTTGAAAGTGACAGCCGCATGTCGCATGACGCCTTGACCTTTTCGTCAAGACCGTGCGAGCTTCCGATAATGAAGCATACCGTGCCGTAAGCATCGGCGGCGCGGCTTATCATGTCGGCAAGCCCGTGCGAATCCTGCTCGCGCCCCTCTATGCACATAGCCACGCGGTATGAGCGTGCGGGAAGGGCGGCAAGTATCCGCTCGGCTTCATCTGCCAGCGCCGCGCTTGCTGCGGCATCGCTCTCTCCGTCGCGCACGCGCGCCTCCTTAAGCTCTACCGTTTCGAGCCGACAGAAGGACGATAGCCTTTTTTCGTATTCTGCAGCCGCCTCACGGAGATATGATTCCTTAAGTGATCCGACCGATATAATCTTTACATTTATCATTTTATTACCGTTGATCCTGCGGCATTTACGGTGACGGCAACTGCCGTGTCGGGGTATGCGGCGCAGACCGCCGCGTTTTGTCCGGCTGCCGCAAGCCTTGCGCGGCATACGTCAAGCGCGAGGGAGGGAAGATTGTTCTCTTTTGAAATATGGGCGAGGATGAACTGCTCTGTCCCGCGCGAGGCAAGCCAGGTGGCAAATTCGGCGCTGTCTTCATTGGAAAGATGACCGATGCGGGAGGCTATGCGGCTTTTTAGCGTGGGCGGATAAGGACCGGTGCGCAGCATATCAGGGTCGTGGTTGCTTTCGAGCAGCACTGCCCGGCAGCCTGCCAGTCCCTCCTTCATGCCTTCGGTGACTATGCCCGTATCTGTTGCAATACCCACGGAGACGGTTCCTCCATGGGTATCGGCATCAACGCGATAGCATACCGGGCATGCGGCGTCGTGCATGGTGGGAATCGAGCGAACCGTAATGCTGCCGATGCTCTCGCAGTAAAGCGGAGTCCGGCGCACACCAAAGTCTCCGCATAAGGGAACTATGGCGTCCGCTGTTGCGGCGGCGGCGTATACCGGCACCGGGTGCTTCTTTATGAACACCCTGAGCGCCGACACATGATCGGTGTGCTCGTGCGTTATGAATACCGCGCGGACGGTAGCCGGATCGATACCTGCCTCGGCAAGTCCGCGTTCTATCGCTTTTGCCGAGCGCCCCGCGTCAAAGAGAACGGTATCGTTCCCGCACGATACGGCTGTGCAGTTGCCGGATGAGCCGGAAAAAAGCGAGATCAGCTTAACCTCGGTCATTGCGTTACAGACTGAGATTTTTGAGGACATACATGTCCAACAGGTCTATGAGAAGAGCAAGAAGCATGGGGACGATAAAGGTCATCATCCATTTTGACTTTTTTTCGCGCTCTGCGGTGTCGGCTATGTAGTCGTCCTTTTCCTTCTCGGTCATGGTGTCGGGCAGCATTTCCGCCGTCACGCCGCGTCCGGAAAATCCGCGGTTGTATATCACGTATGCGAGAACGAGAACCGACGCGCCTATCATATAGGCGAGTACCACTACCTTTTGCACGGTGAATTCAAATGCCGCATTCATAAACAGACGGTAAAGTCCTATGAATACAACGCAGTTCACGATAAGCATCACAAGGTGCTTCTTGTTTATGCGCGCAAATGCTTCGCGTACGGTCTTGGGTCTGCCGGCGGGCTGCCCGAGCTGCTCCGCGCGGCGGCTTTTTTTCTCATTAATCTTCATTTATCGGCGATCCTTTTATAAGCGGTTTTGAAAGATTGTTCCGGGATCAGAAGAGCCGTGTGGCTCCGGTGCGTCTGATGCGCAGTACGTATGTGGCATCGGCGCCGAAAACGGCGTTCATTGCCGCGGCGTATTTGTCTGCGTCGTCGGCGGGGAGATATGCCTGTATCGTTCCGGCAAATCCGCCTCCGTGAACGCGGCATGCGCCCTTTATGCCGTGCGTCTCAAAGAAATGTTCGGTGAGGCACAGAGCCAGAGAAAGCCCCTGCTCGGCAACATTTTTGGTCGTGTATACGTTCTGGAGATATCTGAACGAAGACAGTCCGGAATCGCGCACACCGCAGAAGAACGCATCAAGTTCGTCCTTTTCCAGCGCTTCTCTCTGAGCGTCTACGCGGCGGTTTTCGTTGAAGAAATGAATGGCACGCATCACGGCACGGTCGCCGCACGCACTGCGCAGCGCGGGTATAGCTGCGTAAAACTCATCCTCGGGAACATCACGAAGCACTGAATGCCCGAAGTATGCCGCAACAGCCTTCATCTCGGCGGGGACTGCGGCATAATCGTCGGTGAGGTCGGCATGGTTGCCGCCCGTGTTGACAATGCAGAGGCAGTAGCCGAAACGGTCAAGATCAAAGTCGAGCTTATCTATCACGGGCGCCGAAGGATCGGCAAAGTCGATGGCAACGATCCCGCCGGCTGCACATGCGACCTGGTCCATCAGTCCGCAGGGCTTGCCGAAGAACTCATTTTCCGCATACTGCGAATTGCGGGATATCTCCACATATCCGACCTCGCCGTTATTGTAGAGGTGCGAGAATATCGTACCTATCATATTCTCAAATGCGGCGGAGGAGGAAAGTCCCGAGCCTTTGAGAACGTTGGACGATGTGGAGGCGCAAAAGCCGCCTGTTTTATGTCCGTTGCGCACGAACGCCGCGGCAACGCCTGCTATCAGCGCATCCGAATGTCCGTAGCGCGATGCATCGGGCGCGGTGAAGCTCCCGAGGTCAACGATGTCCTCGGGGTATCCCGCGCTTTTTACACGCACGGTATTGTCATCCGTGCGCGCGGCTACGGCGATAACGTCAAGATCTATCGAGGCGGCTATGACCTTGCCGTGGTTATGGTCGGTGTGGTTGCCGGAAAGCTCGCTGCGTCCCGGTACCGATAAAAGCGACACGTCGTGCCCGGAGCCGTAACGTGTGATAAAATCATCGAGTATAGATATGTAACGGGTGCGTGCGGCATCTGTCCGTGCGTCACCGTAAAGTCTTGAAAGACGTATATCAAGAGCGCCTTCGTTTATCTGTCGGCGGAGTTCTTCTGCTGTCATTGTGATCCATCCTTTCATGGTGTCATTGAAACTATATTTATACAATAAATTATATCATTGAGGCGTAGTGCTGAAGTGTAGATTTGTTTTATCCCATGTAAATTAAGTGTAAATTGGAGGATGACGGGCTGAAAAGCCGCAAAAAGGACGGTGCCGAAAAGCTGTTTCCGAGCTTTTCGGCACCGTCCCGATCTTTTCCGGCGGATTGGCATTGCCGGTGTCAGACGTATTTTTTTATATTCACGCACAGACGTCCCTTGCGCGTGGTCTTTGAAATGCCGCAATATATGAATTTGCCGTGTCCGCGCACCGATACCGAGGTGCCTGGTCTGAGGCGGGCATCGGGGGATGTGACCAGTCTTGCGTCCGCAAATACGAGCTTTGCGGAAAAAAGCGCTTCGCTTTCACTGCGTGAAAGTCCCCATACCACCGCGCAAAGCGCGTCGGCACGCTCGGATGCCGCAAATACCGTGCATTCCACAGGCTCGGGGACCGATACCGACGGCAACTCGCTTATGCGTGTGCATTCCACATCGGTGTGCCTGACCTTGACGAGATCCTCCGCAATAAAATCCGCAACCGTGTCAAGGCATATTAGGTAAGCCTCGTTTCCGGCGGGGAGTATGTCCCCGGTCACATCGCGTTCAAGACCCAGCC
>CATYWI010000016.1 GCA_958414155.1 uncultured Anaerotruncus sp.
ATAGGTAAGGATCTCCTGCATATCCGAGTCGGGAGCGCCGTTGCTCTTTTTTATATTCACCACGGCGATCCTGCGCAGATATTCGTTCCCGCAACGGTCGAATACGGGCAGGGCACTGTACGACGGAGAGCCTTCCGCAGTCGTATGTATCATTCCGTATGTCCATTCGGACACGCGCCGCCACATACGGCTTTTTTGATTTTTTCTTCTGTGAGAAGATGATCTGCGCCGAGGTCCCGGCCGCCGTCTCCGTAGGCTTCCTTCAGCAGATACAGCGGACGCACCCCGGCTGCGAACCATTCGTCGGGGCATACCACGCCGTCACGTATGAATGAGCCTGCCGAATGGTCAATCTCGATTGCGTAAGCTTCGTTCACGTCGATACTGGCGCGGCGCGCCTCCCGGTCTTCAAACAGCCATGCCGCTTCCGCGCGGTAGCTGTTTGCCTCAGTCATCGAGAAGGATCATGTCTCCGTTTTCGTTCAGTCCTATCCGAGCAAGCGAATGAAGATCGACATTCATGCCTCTTATGCGGTCGCCGCCGGGCTGAAATGCCTTTTCTATGCATATTCCCGCACCGACAACGGTAGCTCCTGCCTGATTTACAATGTCTATCAGCCCGCGCAGCGCTTCGCCGTCGGCAAGGAAGTCGTCAATAAGCAGTACCCGGTCTCCGGGGGCAATGCAGCTGCGGTCCACGCGCACCTCAAATACCGTTCCGCGGGTGAATGAGCGCACGAGCGAGGAATATGTATCTCCCGTGAGGTTCTTTGACTGCGACTTTTTTGCAAATACAACGTCAACACCGAAATATCTTGCGGTAAGACACGCAATGCCAATGCCGGATGCTTCAACGGTGAGTATGAGCGTCGGTTTTTTATCCTTGAAGAGCCTGTAAAATTCTTCGCCGATACTGTCTATCAGCGCGGTATTCATGCGGTGGTTTAGAAAGCCGGATACTATCACGACTCCGCCGGGGCGAAGCTCGCCCTTTTCCTTTATCATCTGCTTCAAAAGTTCCATAAAAGACCTCCGGAATGTATCAATAAAATTTGAATGGGATAAATAATATAATATTATACATCAAAAATCGCCGCCGGTAAATAGCAGACGCGAAAAAATTCGATTTTTACTGTCGATCAGGAGCGCTATATCGATTTTTTTATGTTTTTCTCGGGAAAATTCAAAAAAATAATTGATTACCGCGGCGGTTTGTGCTAAAATGTAAAAGGAAATATTCTGCCTTGGATCATTTGAATGGGAAAGGAATTACCGGATATGAAAAAAGTATTGTTCCGCGGTGCAGTTGCCGGCTACAATAAAAGCGATGTGAACGAGTACATCGCCGATACCGATAAAAGACATGCCGAGGAGATGGCGGAAGCCGAACGCAGGATAAACGAGCTGACCTCAGAGCTTGAAACATGCAAGAGCGTCAGCGCTATGAAGATATCCGGGCTTGAGGAAGCCGAAAAGAAGGCGCGCGAAGCGGCGGCTGAGCTTGAGCGCAGTCTTGCCGATGCCAAGGCTGAGGCGGCACGGACGGTCGCGGCTGCTGAAAACAGCACTGCGGCGGCAAAAAGCAAATGTGCCGATGCCGAGGGACGACTGGCGCGGCAGAACGATGAGCTTTCACGCCTCCGTGCGGATCTTGCCACAGCCGGGAAGAACGCCGTGAGCGATGACGAGCTTGCCGAGCTGCGCCGCCGCGCGGCAGCATATGACGAGCTTGAGGCACGCAGAATGACCGCTCCTGTTGTTGGCGCGGAGGCGGAGGCGGATAATGTGATCCGATCCGCACAGACAGAGGCTGAAAGCATACGCCGCGAGGCAAAGGCGGGCGGAGCCGCCGCAGTCGAAGAGACTAAAAAGCAGGTGAGCGGTGAGCTTGCCGAGATATACGACATGATAAACCGCGCCGCCGCGGAGAGCGTTGAGGATATCCTTGCGGGAATGCGCGCGGCAGAGGAAGGCTTCGGTAAGCTGGGCGAACAGCTTCACGATCAGAACCGTGACGCGGTGGCGCGAGTTGAAAGTCTGCGTGCAGAGATAGAAAAGAAGATTGGCGAAAGGCTCGATGAGGCGCGCTCGCGCGTTGAAGCGGAGCACGAGGAGGCGACACGCGCCGCGGCAAGTGCCGCCGCTGCCGATAAGACGGGCACGGATACCGCTGTAACGCCCGCGACATCCAAGGAAATGCAGGCTCACGCTCCGGTGCGCCAGCAGCAAAGACGTACCGAACTGCGTGAAAGGGGAGCGGGGAAGAATCGCCGTGAAAATGACGGATTCTTCCGCTTCGGACGCAAAAAATGAATATAGGCGAAAGAATACGCGCCCTGAGAAACGCAAAAATGATGACGCAGAGCGAGCTGGCGGGTAAACAGATCACGCGCAATATGCTGTCGTGTATTGAAAACGGCTCCGCAATGCCGTCGCTTTCAACGGTCATGTATCTTGCCGCAAGGCTCGGCGTTCCTGCTGGCTTTTTGCTTGCCGAGGACGGAGACGAGTTCAACTATAAAAAGATGAACGCGATGCCCAACATCAAGCGTGCATATGTGGCGCGCGACTACAGGATATGCCGCGATATATGCCTTTCTCTCGGCGGCAAGGATGACGAGATATGCAGTCTCATCTGCCTTTGTGCGTTCAACCTTGCGCGCGAGAAATTCGGCGACGGCAAACTGAATGATGCCGTGGCACTGTTTGACGAAGCATCGGCATACAGAGCCGAGTCGATGTATCCTCTGGTCGGAGTCACGGAGATAGCCTCTGTGTATCTTGCGTATATGCACGATATATCTCCGTCGCTGTATTCGGACATTCCGGACGACGACACGTCGGATATACCGTCAGAGGCGCTTACCGATCCGTTTTGCAGGTATTATATGATCCTGCGCCTGCTTGACAGACCGGAGGGTGAGGTGATGTCCCGGATGTATCTTGAGCATTTTACGGATGCCGAAAGGCAATACGCCGCGCACATCCGCGCACGTATCGCAATAGGCAAGCGGAATTATCAGGAGGCATACAACGAGCTGCGCACTCTGCTCAACGGAGAGACGGATGTCGCGGCGCCGGTGATGTATTTTGTGTTTTCCGATCTTGAGCGGTGCTGCAGCGCAATGTCGGACTACCGTGGCGCATATGAATATTCGAGCGACAAAATGGGTCTGCTTGAAAAGTTTTTGCGCTGAGAAATGAGAATTCGTATAAAGAAGCTCCTGGCGGCGGTAATTATGACGTTGTTGCTTGCGTCATGCTCGTCGTATTCATCCGGGAAGCCGGACTTTTATGCCGGCGAAACACTGACGCCGGAGGGCGTTGATTCAATATTGGCAGCCATATCGGAGAAGGAAGCAGCAGTGACCGAAAAGTATTCTCCGACCACCGATGAGGCGGGAGACACGGTGCTTTTCTGGTCCGAATCGGGCAAGGTGTGGCATCTAAGCCGCGAATGCCCGTCACTTAAACGGTCTACAAATATTAAAAGCGGAAACAAAGCGGTAGCCGAGGCAGCGGGTAAGGAAAGAGTCTGCTCGGTATGCGGTAAGGGGGCAAAAAACAATGAATGACAATTTGGTTATAAGCCGGGCGACATTGCTTGATACCGATGACATAATGGTGGTCATCGAAGAGGCGAGAGAAAGCATAGGAAGGCTGGGCATCGACCAGTGGCAGTACGGATATCCGAACCGCGAGGTGGTCCTCCGCGATATCGAGGCGGGCGTTTCCTTTACGGTGCGTGAGGGCGAGAGCGGTGCGCTGTGCGGTACATTTGCCGCGATAGATTCCGGTGATCCTGCATATAATGAAATATTTGAGGGCGCATGGCTGACAGACGGACCGTATATCGCGCTGCACCGCTTTTGCGTGGCGCGCGCCTGCCGTGGCAAGGGCGTGAGCGATGCCATTATCGGGTATCTCAAAAAATATTGCGCCGGGAAAGGCTTTGCAAGCCTCAGAATCGATACTCATCACGGCAACTATCCCATGATACGTATGCTTGAACGCACAGGCTTCACACGTTGCGGCGTGGTTTATCTTAAAAACGGCGAGCATCGCGTGGCGTTTGAGCTTCCCGTAGAAGGTTGACGCCATGGCGGGCAGCTGGAAAGGGAAGCGTGTATGCTTTCTCGGCGATTCCATAACCGAGGGTATCGGCGTATCGGTCGGTGAGCGGTATTTTGACAGGCTGGCGGAGATGTTCGGTATCGAAGCGGTCGGAATGGGTGTGAACGGCGCCCAGCTTTCGGGAGTGCGGAAGCAGGCGGAGCGCGTTTTCAATACATACGGCGAGGCTGTGGATGCGATATTTATTTTTGCCGGGACCAATGATTTTTACGGCAATATACCGCTTGGGGACCGGTATCGTGAAAGGCGCGAGACGGTGACTATTCTGCGTGACAGTGACGGAAACGCTCTCGGCGTAGAGGAAAGACGCGTGCGCGATCTCAATATGAGCGGGAACACGGTCCGCGGCAGACTTGACCTCATCATGTCATACCTGCGTCAGAATTACCCGACAAAGCTTGTGGTGCTTATGACGCCCGTACATCGTGCGTATGCGACGTTCGGAGTCAGTAACATTCAGTACAGTGAGCTGTACGCAAACAGCCTGGGAGAGTTTTTTGAGGACTACGTGCAGGCTGTGCGGGATGCGGCGGATATATGGTCGGCGCCGCTTATCGATCTTTACCGGGAAGGCGGACTTTCGCCGCTTTCGTACGAAAGTGCTACGGCGTTTTATGTGAACACCGAGACCGACAGGCTTCATCTGAATCCTGCGGGACACAGGCGTATTGCCGGTATCATCGCCGGATATATGCGAAGGTTCGAGGATATCATCTGAAGCTGAAATGAATATGCGGGCGGCTGTCGTGACCTGACTATGTGACAGCCGCCCGCGAGCCGTATAAATAATGTATCGGTGCAGCCGTGCAAAAGCACGGCAGCACCGATACATTATTTTGTTCTCAGTATTCCTGAGCTGTTTATGAGCACGGCAAATGCCCCGCAGTTATGCAGGACCGAGCCTGCCAGCGCACTTATCACGCCGAACGCCGAAAGTCCTATCATGCATGCGCTTATGCCTATCGACAACGCAAGATTCTGATATATCGTCCGGCGCGTACGCCGTGCAAGCCGCACGGCAAACGGAATGTTTTCAAGGTTATTGTTCATGAGTGCGATATCCGCCGACTGTATTGCCAGGTCCGATCCCATGGCGCCCATGGCGACGCCCACGTCAGCTTCACGCAGTGCAAGTGCGTCGTTTATACCGTCGCCGACTGCAAGCACGTGATGTTCGCGCTTCAGCTGGCGCATATGGTCGTATTTGTCTTCCGGGAGAAGACCGGCATAAAGAACGTCTATACCTACCGCATCGCATATCGCACGTGCGGGGGCTTCACGGTCGCCTGTCAGCATGACGGTTTGCGTAATGCCGGCGGCGCGAAGGGCGCATATGCTTTCGGCGGCATTTTCACGTACCGTGTCGCCAAAGCAGAGACAGCCGAGGTATCTGCCGTTTACGGACACGCAGCTCATACTGCCGCCCGCCGCAGGCTCGGCTTCATCGGAAATGCTGCATTCCGCGGCGATCCATTCGCGTTTACCGAAACGGACTATGACGCTGCCGTCCCCGGACGCTCCCTCAACGCCCATGCCGGATATCTCCTTCACCGTAAGGTCGCGGCGGTAGGGAATATCCCCGGAGGCTTCGACCAGCGCGCGCGATACAGGGTGCGTCGATGCCATGGCGACAGATGCCGCGGCGGCAATAAGCTCCTCGCGCGTCGTGCCTTCGGCGCAAAGCACATCGGTAAGAGAAAGCTCCCCCTTTGTGACGGTACCGGTTTTATCAAACACAACGGTGTCTGTTTCGGTCATTTCCTCGATGAATTTTGAGTTTTTAATGAGTATCCCGCGCTTTGTCGCAGCCGAAAGCGCCGCTATCATCGGTGCGGAGCTTACAAGCATCTGCCCGCAAGGGCATGACACGACGAGTATCGCTATCGCTTTGCTTGCGTCGCGCGTTATCAGTGCCACTGCCGCCGCTACCGACAGCACAAACGGGATATAGTACATCATAAATCTGTCGATGAGCCGCGACTCGGGGATGGATATGCTTTCCGACTTTTCAAGCAGTGAGAGTATCTGTGAGAACGAGGTATCGACAAATTCCTTTTTTACCTCAACGACTATCCTGCCGTCAAGATTCACGGTTCCGGCGTATACAGGGTCTCCCTCTTTGACATGAAAGGGAAGCGGCTCGCCGGTCAGCGATTTCTGATCTATATGGGTAGAGCCGGATACGACTGTGCCGTCTATCGGAATGCCCGCGCCGGGACGCACGACTATTTTGTCGCCTACCGAAAGCGTTTTTACATCGACCGTGCGTTCACCGTCATTGTCAAGCAGTATCGCAGTGCTTTGCTGCATGCGCCGCAGACCGTCTATGACGTCGCGCCCGCCCATTATGCTGCGCTCCTCAAGAAAGTGCGCGGCGTTGAGTATCAGCGGTATCAGCACCGCAAGGATGAGATCTCCCGTAAAATAGCACGCCGTTATTGCAATGGCAACGAGTATCTCCATTGCGTTGGTCATGTTTTTGGTGGCTATCCCTTTTATCGAAGCAACAAAAACCGGTATCGCTTCAATAAGAAAGCCTACGGTGTATATCAGCGCCGGGATCGTGCTGCGCCCCGGGAAAACGGCGGAATAGATAAGTCCGACTATTATGCAGGAGACAGCCGCCGCGCCGCAGATTATCTCGCGCCGCAGGCGGCGCTTGCCGCTGTCGGTAAGATTGTCACGTGAGAGCGCTTCCAGACTGCGCCCCGCCATGTTATCTATGTTTTCCATGCCGTCACCTGCTTCCGGATATGAATATCCGCGTCTCGCCGTCCTGTACCACGCGCACTGTGCCTATTTTTCCGATGGCGCCCGACAGCTTGGTGTTGTATATGCGTATTTTCACAAGCTCGGGACTTTGAGTGTATTCGTCAAGCACGCCGTAAAACTCGGAAAGAGAGGAGTTTGCCGCGGCAACCGAGGCGGAATATTCGGAGCTTGCATCGCTTTTCAGCTTGTTTGCGGTCGCCTCCGCCTGTGGTATGAGCGTTTCGCGATATTTTTTCGCTTCCTCAAGCATAGTCGCCGCGCGCACGGTCGCCGAGTTCACTTCGTCGTATGTGGCGCGGACCTCTGCGGGCATTCCGACATCGGTAAGCTCTATCGTGCCTATGGTAACGCCTATGCCGGCACGGTCGAGCTTGCTTTGCGCGGCGCTCAGAACATCGTGCGCGAACTGATCCTTGCCTGATGTGAGAAGCTCGTCCACCGGCATTCCCGCCGCCTTGTTTACCATGGCGGAGCTTACCGATGCGTCGATTATTTTCGATATGTCTGCAGCATTCAGGGCATACGCGACCGGATCGGATATCACGTACTTGACAGACGCGCTGACTACCGCTATGTTTCTGTCAGCCGTGATGACATATCCGTTGTTGCGCAGTGTCGTCATGCTTCCCGAGGTGTAGTGCGTGGCTACCGTCTGTTCTATAACATTGCCGGTCGGAACGGTTATCACCTCGTCGATTATATAGGGAAAGGCGAAAAGCAAGCCGGGACCGTGAACCTGTTCCTCGTATGTGTCGCCCACGAGCCTGCCGAAGCGCAGTATGACCGCCACATTTCCGCTGGCGATAACGCGCACGCCGGACAGGGCGATAAGCAGTATCACTGCGGCTACGAGTATCAGAAAATACTTTGTCACCGAGCCGAGTATTTCGGAAAACAGTGATTTTTTTGCTGTCTTAGCCATTCAAAGCGCCTCCCGCATTTGCGATCAGCTCGGAAATTGCCGCGATGAGAGCCGCGCGGTCCTTCTCGGGCAGCTTGGTGAGAATGTACGAAAGATCCTTTATCACCGTTGCATCCCCCTCGTCGCCGCCGGAAATATAGTCGCCGTACGATGTGAGCACGTTGAAGGGATAGGAGTCCGCCTTTACAACGAGCACGGTGCTTTCACCGACCGACGACACGACGGTGTCAAGCTCGCGCAGGAAGCGGTAAAGCTCTATGTTTGCCGCCTGTGCCTCTGCGTAAATGCGGGCAACCTCGGTTTCTGTCTGCGCCTTTATCTCGGCAGCGGCAGTCGTACCGTCAGCGATTATGGCGGCGGCATCGGCGTCGGCTGCGGAAATTATTGCGTTGGCGTCCCGCTGTGCGTTGGCGATTATAGTGTCGATGTCCTTCTGCCGGTCGGCGCGCATCTGGTCGAAAACGCTCTCAAGGTTCGTATCGGGCAGGGAGAGGCGGAGTATGCTGACGTCGCTCACCTCGATGCCGTAGTTGCGCAGGCAGTTATCGCGCACACGCTCGAATATTTCCGACTGTATCTTTTCTATCTTCAGCTCCTCGCGGTCAAGGGATACAAGACCTGTGAGCTTGTAGCCGCCCATAACGCTGTTTGTCGCGCTGAAGACCTGATCCTTTATGTACGATCCGGCAACGCCGCGCGTGCCCACACTGTTGTGATAGAGCAGAGGATCGCTTATCTTCCATACCGCGTAGGACTGTATTATTACATTGCGCTTGTCCTCTGTGGTCGTTTCAAGGTGGTCGGACTCAAGATATTGCAGGCGGCTGTCGTATTTCACTACCGTTTCGAACGGCCACGGGAGCTTTAAGTAAAGTCCCGCCTCTGTCACCTCACGCCGCACGGCGCCGAGGCGCAGTATCACTGCGCAGTTGCCTTCGCGCACCTCGCAGGTGAATCCGAAATAGCCGAGGACCACCACGAGCGCTACTGCGAGTATTATCTTTACGGCACGGAAGCCGCCCGAGCTTTTTGCTGCCCTTCTGCCGTCATTCGCCGCATTGATGTCGGCGGTGACGTCTTCTTTTTTATCCGTAGCTTTTTCTTTTTTCATTTTCGTTACCTTTATGCGGCGGTCAGGGATTGACCGAAACGCTGCCGAAATAAATTTTTGACGAGTCGATTCCTTCACCCACTATCACGAGTCGCGCTCCGCCGTATGCTTTGGCAACGGCATCGAGATACTTGTTATAGCGGTATGATGCAGGGTATGCCGAGTCGGCTCCCGCCGAGGCGAGAAAGCCCGCGACCTCCGCACGCGCCGAGGCGATCGCCGTGCTTTTTGCGGCGTTGGCGGAATTTACGGCTGTGGTGCGGCTCTTTTCGGCATCGGCGCGCGTCACCGCCGCCTTTGCCTCGGCTTCAAGCATATACTGCTCGGCGCGTATTCCGGCGCCGACTATTTCCTGATACACAGATGCGATCTCAACGGGCGGATGTATGCTTTCAAGCACAACGCTCACGATGCGAAGACCGAGATCATAGCTGCTCATACGCTCGCCAAGGTCTGCGGCAAAGTCGTTGGCAAATTCAGTGCGGTCTACCGAGAGGAGCGAGGTAAGATCGGTGTTTATCGTGCGCGCGGTCACAGCCTCGTATGCCAGCGCGCGCAGTATGCTTTCGGGCGACGAACTGCACATCAGGTACCTGTGCAGGTCGCTTATGCTGTATTCTATGCGCAGGTTTATCGACACAAGCTCGTTGCCTCCGCCGAGCAGAAGTTTGTATTCACTGCTTCCGTGCCCGGCAGTCCATATATTGTCGCTGTCCTCGGATGAGATGTAG
>CATYWI010000017.1 GCA_958414155.1 uncultured Anaerotruncus sp.
ACGCATGAGGATTATTGAGAACGGCGGAGTTTTTTTGAGGTTTCATGAGTTTTTCCGGTATTATTTCGGATTTTTGCCCGTTTTCGCTGTCAGATTTAGATTTTCTTCTGATTTTTTCGATTTTCGGAGAGTTTTTTTTCAAATACTATTGCATTTTCGGCGCATATCTGCTACAATATGTGCGGAAAACGAGGTACGCAGGTACACACGGCTTTTTTGCAAACCGTCAAGGCTCAAAAAGCGACCCGAAAAGGTCTGATTTTGTGACACCGTATGGCGGTTTGCATTGCTTTTTTCCGTTGTGTGACATAGACCCGTTCCGGATTTTTTACATAAAGGAAAGTATCGGAATGAACAATGAAAAGCTTGTAGAGCTACGCTCAGTCTCCAAGGAATTTGACGGCGAACAGGTGCTTCGCTCGATCAACCTCGACGTACACAACGAGGAATTCGTTACCCTGCTCGGTCCTTCGGGTTGCGGTAAAACCACCACCCTCCGAATAATCGGCGGATTTGTCACACCCGATTCGGGCGACGTGATATTTGAGGGCAAACGCATTAACGACCTACCTCCGTACAAACGACAGGTCAATACCGTTTTCCAACGCTATGCGCTTTTTCCCCACCTCAATGTTTACGAGAACATCGCCTTCGGTCTGAGACTAAAAAAAATGTCCGACGCGGACATACGTACCGAAGTGAAAAGCATGCTTTCACTTGTGAACCTGAACGGCTTTGAAACCCGCAGGGTCACCAACCTTTCCGGCGGTCAGCAACAACGTGTGGCTATTGCACGCGCGCTCATAAACCGTCCCCGCCTGCTCCTTCTCGACGAGCCGCTCGGCGCGCTCGACCTCAAGCTGCGCAAGGATATGCAGATAGAGCTGAAGCAGATGCAGCGCCGCACCGGCATTACATTCATATATGTAACGCACGATCAGGAAGAGGCGCTGTCAATGTCCGACACCATTGTCGTAATGGCAGACGGAAAAATACAGCAGATCGGAACACCCGAAAAAATATACAATGAGCCGGAAAACGCATTCGTGGCAGATTTCATAGGCGAATCCAACATTGTATCCGGCATAATGAACGAGGACTATCTTGTCTCGTTTGCGGGACAGAAATTCCGCTGTGAGGATCACGGCTTTGCCAAAAACGAACCTGTTGACGTTGTGGTGCGCCCCGAGGATATCGACATCGTTCCCGTGGGAGACAGCATGCTGACCGGCAAGGTCACCGGAGTGACCTTCAAGGGCGATTACTACGAGGTCATAGCCGATATCGACAACTTCAAATGGATGATAGAGACCACCGACCGCTTCGCCCCCGGACAGACGATCGGCATATCAATCGACCCCAATGAGATACAGGTCATGAGAAAGTCGGAGTACTCCGGCAAATTCGGCGATTATTCCACCTTCAGCGATGAGATGGACCACCTTTCCGACATTCCGGAGGAGGAAGAGGAATGACCCCGAAAAAGAATTTTCTGCGTTCCGCAGCTGCGGCGCCGCACATCGTGTGGGCTGTGCTTTTTATAGTTGCGCCGCTGCTTTTTGTGATCTACTATGCATTCACCGACAGCGACGGCGGCTTTACCTTTGACAACATAACCTCTCTGGCGGACTACTCCGAAACATTTTTGCTTTCGGTATGCTTTGCCATGATCGCAACGGTGGCATGCCTTCTGGTCGCATATCCGCTCGCATATGCGATATCCCGCACCGGCGCACGCACACAGCGCGTACTTTTGATGCTCGCTATGCTCCCCATGTGGATGAACCTGCTTATCAGGACCTACTCCATGCTTGCCATTCTTGACGATGGCGGCTTTGTAAACAGGCTGCTGACATCGATAGGACTTCCCGAAATGCATTTCATAGGCACACCCGGCGCGGTCATATTCGGAATGGTCTACAATTTCTTCCCGTACATGCTCCTGCCGATATACACCACGATGTCCAAAATGGATACGCGTCTTATTGAAGCGGCGCAGGATCTCGGATGCAACGCCTTCGGCGTTCTCCGCAATGTGATATTCCCGCTCTCTGCTTCCGGTGTGCTTTCGGGCGTTACGATGGTATTTGTGCCGTCGATAAGCACCTTCTATATATCGCAGAAGCTCGGCGGCGGTACATTTGACCTCATCGGAGATACGATCGAACGTCAGTTCCAGCGCCCCGATACATACAATGTCGGCGCGGCGATATCGCTTGTAATGATGATACTCATCCTCATATCGATAGCGATAATGAACCACTTTGCCGACGATGGCGAAAACGCAAGCGGAGGTATGATAGTATGAAGCATCTTTCACGTGTTTTTATCGCCATCTGCTTTATTATACTTTACGCTCCCATTCTTGTTCTGATGCTGTTCTCCTTCAACAGCACGGCAAGCACAGGAGTTTTTGCGGGTTTCTCCCTGTACTGGTACCGCGAGCTTTTCCGCAGCAGTGATGTTTTCGGCGCGCTGCGCAACACGCTGATCCTCGCAGTCAGCTCCGCTGTTACCGCCACTGTAATAGGCACCTGCGCAGCTGTCGGACTCGACCGTATGCGCTCCCGCCGTATGCGCGGGCTTGTAAGCTCGGTCACCAATATACCTATGATGAACCCCGATATCGTTACCGGTGTTTCAATGATGCTGCTTTTTGTGTTCGTCGGTACGCTCATCGGCGCGACGGAAGACAAGCTCAACTTCTGGACGCTGTTCATTGCGCATGTGACATTCAATCTGCCCTATGTGATACTCAACATATCGCCGAAACTGAAGCAGATGGACCGCAACCTTCCCGAGGCGGCTCTCGATCTCGGGTGCACGCCCCTTCAGTCATTCTTCAAAGTAGAGCTTCCCGCCATCATGCCGGGCGTTGTGAGCGGTCTTATAATGGCGTTCACGCTTTCGCTCGATGATTTTGTCATCAGTTATTTCACCTCAGGAAGCGATTTTCAGACTTTGCCTATACTCATCTACTCGATGACCAAGAAAGAGGTAAAGCCCGACATCTATGCTCTTTCCACCCTTATCATCATAACAATCCTTGTGCTTCTTATACTTTCGAATTTTGTCGGCAGTCGATCCGACGCTCATGCAAAAAAGAAGAACCATGCTAAGGAGGCGGCAAAGCGATGAAGAAAACCAAAGTTTTTTCACTGATACTTGCTCTTTTGCTGCTTGCGGCTTTCGTTGTCCCCGCGCTTTCATCATGCGACAAGGACTCCGGAACGCTCACGCTGAATGTCTACAACTGGGGCGAATACATCTCGGACGGCTCGGAGGATTCCTTCAACACCAACGCGGAGTTTGAAAAGTGGTATTTTGAAAACTACGGCAAGCGTGTAAAGGTCAACTACACCACATATGCCTCAAACGAGGATATGTACGCCAAGCTGAAAAGCGGCGCCGTGCGGTATGACATAGTGATACCATCCGATTACATGATCGAGCTGATGATCGAAGAGGATATGCTTGAGGAGATCGATTTCTCCAATATCCCGAACTATCAATACATCGCCCCCGAATACCGCAACCTGTTTTACGATCCGGACAACCGTTATTCGATCCCCTACACCTACGGAATGGTTGGTATAATATACAACACCTCCATGGTCGAGGGAACGCCCGACAGCTGGGATCTCATGTGGAATGAGGACTACAAGGGAAAGATACTCAACTTCAACAATCCCCGCGATGCATTCGGAACCGCCATGTACCGCCTCGGGATCGATGTAAACACCACCGAGCATTCCGACTGGGACGCGGCGTTTGAGGCTCTCAAGGCGCAAAAGCCACTGGTGCAGAGCTATGTAATGGATGAGATCTTCAATAAAATGAAGGGTGCGTCCGCCGCCATTGCCCCCTATTATGCAGGCGATTTTCTCACCATGTACGGCGACAACGAGGATCTTGCGTTTTATTACCCCAAGGAGGGCACGAACGTTTTTGTTGACGCCATCTGCATTCCCAAGGGAACACAGCACAAGGAGCTTGCGGAGGCTTATATAAACTTCCTGCTTTCCGAAGAGCCTGCGGTGGCAAACGCCGAATACATCGGCTACGCCTCCCCAAATATGCTCGTGCGTGAAAGCGAGGAATACGCCGAGGTGATGAATGAAATGCATCCCGAAGCATACAATATCCTTTACCCCGACAATGTTGATTTTCTTACATCCTACTATCAGAATCTTTCCAACGAAACGCGCGACTACATGAATTCCCGTTGGGAGGACCTCAAGATAGAAAGCTCTGTCGGCAGCGGCATATATGCCACGTGCGCCGTAATACTTGCAGTGCTTGCAGGATGGGCGATATTCAGTGCGGCAAGGAAAAAATACCGTGCAAAATTCTACGAATAATATTGCAGGAGGCAGCATATGAACACACGCAAAACACTCACAAGGATTATCACAGGTCTGTTTTTCATAGTTATCGGCATCGGCTATGTGGGCAAATTTGCGGGGATATGGCCTGAATTCACAATATTCTTCCCCGGCTGGTGGACGCTCTTTATAATCGTACCGATGATACTGTCGATCATAAATGACGGTCCGGGAATATTCAACATCGCGGTCCTGCTCATCGGCGTTGCACTGCTTCTTTCAAACGATGCGTACGGCATAATAGAATTCAAGCAGTTCATCTGGATAGCGCTCGCCGCGCTCCTGATCCTCGTAGGCATACGTATTATCTTTGAGCCGACAATACGCCGCGCAAAATACAACCGTACCCTGCGCGAGAACGCTCCTGCCGGAACATACTACAGCAACAGCGGCGAAAAAAAGAAACTGAACGCCAGCTTTACCGGGTACACGGAAAGCTTTGCCGGGCAGACCTTTGACGGAGCCGAGGCTTCAGCATCCTTCGGCGAGCTTACGCTCGATCTGCGCGAAGCCTTTTTCACGCATGACACCGTAATAAACGCCTCGGCTTCGTTCGGCACGGTAAAAATACTTCTGCCGGACAATGTAAACATAAAGCTCAATCCTTCGTCCTTTTTCGGAAGCGTAAACAACAGGCATGTAAACCCGCCCGCCTCCGGACTGCCGAATGTTATCATCAATGCAAGTGCGTCCTTCGGCTCGGTCGAAGTAAAGTAAAACTGCCGGATTCAATGTTTGGTGACAGCCGCGCCGACGCGCGGCTGTCACCACTTGTTTTTTTGTTCTGTATATGATATAATTCATACGTGAAACGGAGGACTCAGAAATGTACAGACTTATGATAGTAGAGGACGACCGCGGGATAGCCGATGCGATAGCGGCTCATGCGTGCTCGTGGGATTTTGACGTACACTGCGCCGGGGACCTTCGCGCCGTGAGCGCCGAATTCGCCGCGTTCAATCCGCACATCCTGCTTCTCGATATTTCCCTGCCGTTCTTCAACGGATATCACTGGTGCTCGGAAATACGCAAAATATCCAAGGTCCCGATAATATTCATATCCTCCGCCGCCGACAATATGAATATCGTTATGGCTATGAACATGGGCGCCGATGATTTCATTGCAAAGCCGTTCGATATTTCGGTGCTTATGGCAAAAATACAGGCTCTTTTGCGCCGGTCATACGATTTTGCTCAGTCATCACCAGTCATAGAGCATCGCGGCGCCTTTCTTGACACCGGCGACAACTCGCTGACATACCGCGGCGAGCGCATACCGCTGACAAAAAACGAATACCGGATACTTCTCTGTCTAATGGAGAACCGCGAAAAGACCGTCAGCCGTGAAAAGCTGATGGAAAAGCTGTGGGAGAGCGACGCTTTTGTTGACGAAAACACTCTCACGGTCAATGTAAACAGGCTGAGAAAAAAACTCGACGCAGCAGGGCTCGGCGGCTTTATAACAACAAAATTCGGAGTGGGATATATCATTGAGTAGTACGCAAAAACCCGGCGGCAGCGGGTTCTTTCTGAAATATCTGCGCGCACACCTGACAGCGATCATTGCGTACGCGCTTTGCTGCCTTATATTTACCGTAACGTTTGCTCTTTATCATCTGCCGCTGAAAGCAGTCCTCTACCCGATCGTCCTGTCGGCAATTGTATGCGCCGGAGTTGCGGTATACGGATATTTGCGCGCGCTAAGGCATCACAGAACGCTCTGCGATATAAAGAAACTTACCGCCGCAACGATAACATCTCTGCCCGAAGCTTACGGTGAGACCGATACCGATTACACCGACATCATCGCGATGCTCCGGCGCGAAGCGGAGACCTCCCAAGAACGCGCTCTTGAACGCTACCGCGATACTGTTGACTATTATACGGTATGGGCGCATCAGATAAAAACACCGATAGCATCTATGCGGCTCACCCTGCAAAACGAGGATTCCGCCCTCTCGCGGCGGCTGTCGTCAGAGCTTTCGCGCATAGAGCAATATGTTGAAATGGTGCTTGCATATCTCAGGCTCGACTCCGAATCCGGAGATTATGTTTTCAGAAAATACGATCTCGATACGATACTCAGACGTTCGGTACGCCGTTTTTCGGGCGATTTCATCGCCAAAAGGATACAGCTCGACTATTCTCCCGTCGGACGCACAATCGTGACAGACGAAAAATGGCTTTCATTTGTTATCGAACAGATACTGTCAAACGCGCTGAAATACACGCCGGGCGGCAGTGTGAGTATATTCATGGACGGTGACATTCTCAAAATAAAGGACACAGGCATCGGGATAGCGACCGAGGATCTGCCGAGAATATTTGAAAAAGGCTACACAGGCTATAACGGCCGCACAGATATGCACGCAAGCGGGATAGGGCTTTATCTGTGCCGCCGTATATGTGAAAATTTGTCGATCGCGATCAGCGCGGCATCAAAGCCAGGCGATGGAACGACCGTAATGCTCGATATGAGTCAATACCGTATGCGCGCCGAGTGACATCTTACAAAACTGTAAGATTTGACGCGGGAAATGTAAGGCAATGCTATTGTCTTGCATTTCCCTTTTCTGCTATAATAGCAACGCTGAACAAAGTCAAAACAAATACCGGTCGCCTGCCAGATATCGACCGGTCCCGCAACGACAGAAGCAGGAAAGAAAAGGAGATCGCATTTCGATGAAAAATATTCTTGAAGTAAACGGGCTGAAAAAGGTCTATATAACACGGCTCGGAGGAAATCGCGTAGAGGCGCTTAAAAACGTAAATTTCAGCGTTTCCGCAGGTGAATATGTTGCGGTAATGGGAGAATCAGGCTCCGGCAAAACCACACTGCTCAACATACTTGCCGCACTTGACAAGCCAACCGCAGGGAGCGTAATTCTTGACGGGAAGGATCTTGCGGCTGTCAGAGAATCCGACACAGCGGCATTCCGCCGCGATAATCTCGGTTTTGTGTTTCAGGACTTCAACCTGCTTGATACCTTCACTATCGAGGACAACATTTATCTTCCTCTCGTGCTTTCCGGCAAGCCGTACCGCGAGATAAATAAAAAAATACTCCCCATTGCGGAAAAGCTCGGGATCACCGAGATACTGAAAAAATATCCGTATGAGATATCGGGCGGTCAGAAGCAGCGCGCCGCAGTTGCGCGGGCTTTGATAACCTCCCCCAAGCTGATACTTGCAGACGAGCCGACCGGAGCGCTCGACTCAAAAGCCACGGACGAGCTTTTGCGTCTCTTTAGTGAGATCAACCGCACCGGTCAGACTATAATCATGGTCACACACTCGGTAAAAGCGGCAAGCTCCGCCGGGAGAGTACTGTTTATAAAGGACGGCGAGGTCTTCCATCAGCTATGGCGTGGAGACTCAACAGACGAGCAGCTTTACGGAAAGATATCCGACACTCTTACCCTGCTTGCGACCGGCGGTGACGCAAGATGAATATAGGTTTTTATCCGCGCCTTGCGGCAGACGGGATCCGCAAGAACAAACGTATGTATATTCCCTACATCCTCACCTGCACGGGCATGGTGATGATGTACTATATCATCACATTTCTGCAATACTCCGATGCGGTCCTCGCACTGCGCGGAGGCTCCACCATCGCCATGATGATGGGGCTGGGCAGCTGGGTGATCGCCGCGTTTGCGGTGATATTCCTGTTTTACACAAACTCCTTCCTTATCCGCCGACGCAAAAAGGAATTCGGACTTTACAACATTCTCGGCATGGGCAAGCATAATATCGGTATCATACTGTTTTTTGAAACACTGATAGTTGCGCTGATCTCGCTCACTGCGGGTCTTGCCGCCGGTATCACCTTTTCCAAGCTCGCGGAGCTGGGACTCGTGAACGTTATGAAAGGCAACGTGACATACGATCTCTCGGTATCTCCCATAGGCGTTGTTATGTCGCTTCTTATTTTCAACACGATATACCTGCTCATTTATATTAACTCACTCATTCAGATAAGAAAAAACAGTGCGATATCGCTCATGAAAAGCGAAAGCAACGGAGAGCGTCCGCCGCGTGCAAATTGGTTCATCGGCATACTCGGTATAATCATCCTTGCCGCAGCATACTATATCGCGGTATCCGTCAAGGATCCGCTTGCGGCAATAGTGCTTTTCTTGATCGCCGTTATAATGGTCATCATCGCGACCTATATGATAATGATATCCGGCTCCGTCCTTCTTTGCCGTGTGCTCCGGAAGAAAAAGAGCTAT
Source organism: uncultured Anaerotruncus sp. (assembly GCA_958414155.1). Next base: position 8,621 of record CATYWI010000017.1, read on the forward strand.
TATTACAAGCCTAATCACTTTGTTTCGGTTTCATCAATGGCATACCGCATGAAGCGGAACGGCGCAGGACTTGCCTCGATATGCATACTGGCGACAATGGTGCTCGTTATGATATCCTCCACCTCGTGTCTGTATTTCGGCTCAGAGGACGCACTGCGCGCACGTTATCCCCGAGAGATAAATCTCTATTATAACATGACCGATCCGGAGGCTCTCAACGATGAAAACATCGGCGCGCTCAGAAATGCCGTATACCGGACCGCTACAGATGCACATGGTCAAGTAAAAAACGTGACCGACTGGCGCAGTGTTTCAGCTGTCGGATATCTCAGCGGCACCGAGGTAGAGACCGACCGTGACGTCGTTTACGACGTGCAATGGGTCGGAGACGTAGAAAATGTATGCACCTTTTATTTTGTTCCCCTTGCGGATTACAACAGAATGACAGGTGCAAATGAAACGCTTGAGGACGGCGAAGCAATGATCTCACTCCATCGCACGACATATACAGAAGATGTCATCTCGTTCACACGCGGCGAAAGCTATAAGATCAAAAAGCAGGTGGACGAGTTGACCGCAACCGGTGAGATATCGAGCGATATCACAGCGACAATAATCATTGTAGTTCCCGATCTCTTAAAAGCCGTAAGCAGGCTTTACGAGTACCACAGCGAGCATGCGGGAATACGGCTTATGTCGCGCTGGCAGTTCGGATTCGATACGGGACTTGACGAAACCGCGGAAAAAGAAGTATATCTTGCAATGCGCGATATACTTTGCGGTCCCGCGTTTGAAGAGGAGTACAGCATAAAATCACGCTCCGTAGAATGGCGTACCGCAAACAGCGAGGATTTTTATGCAACAAACGGCGGCTTTTTCTACCTCGGTATCATTCTCAGCATAGTTTTCATATTTGCGGCGGTGCTTATTA
>CATYWI010000018.1 GCA_958414155.1 uncultured Anaerotruncus sp.
TACCGCGGGGACCGGAATGTTCGCATCACGTGCTGGAGAGGGCTTTCTCATCACGCCTGCGGATGAGGACCGTGGACTTCTTACCGACGATTCTCTTGTATATGTGTGCGGCGATAAATGCGAGAGCGGAAAGCGCCCGTCGCACTGGGCAGAGCTTGTCGGACGCATATTTGACGCTCATCCGGAGATAAACAGCATATGCGCCGCCCGCAGTCCGTATATAATGGGCTTTGCGGTCACGGGAGCCGAGTTCAATTCGCATATGATTCCCGAGGGATATATTTGCCTGCGCAACACGATGCGTTACCCCTACGGAACACTTGAGGACGCACCCGAAAGGATTGTATCGGATATCAGCATGCGCACGCCCATAGCGATAATAGAGAACGATTGCGTGCTCGTGGCCGGGACCTCTCCGCTCAATGCCTACGACAGACTTGAGGTCCTTGAATTCGGCGCCGAATCACTTTGCGATATAGCCTCCATGCACGGCACGATAGTGCCTATCAGCGACGACGAAATAAGAGAGATCGAAGTCGCCTTCAATCTTTGAAACGAAAGGAATGTACCATGAATTTTCTGCCGAAATATGAAAAAGCCAATCTGCGCGTTATGAGCGCCAACCTTCTTTTTGATGCAACCGCTCCGGACCGCGAGGGCAAAATACTTGAGAATATTGCGTATTACCGTCCCGATATCATCGGTTTTCAGGAGATAAACAAATTCTATCATCAGAGCTTCATTCCGAAACTTGAGGCGACCGGCTATAAATTCGTAAGCGCCGCTCCCGACCCGGAGCATCGCCGCGAAAGCGAGCTGCGCTCGCTCTCGGCAAAATACCCTGCAAACAATTATTTCCCGATAGCGTATCGCGCCGACCGTTTTGAGGAGGTCGAATCCGCTTTTGTGATGTACACCTCAACATATACGTATACCAAGGGCATGACCGCGGCGGTACTCCGCGAACGTGAAAGCGGAAAACTCATAGGACACATCAATACGCATGCCGCGCTGATACTGGGATCATACAAGCTCGAGGGTATGAGTGACCGCGTGGACGGCGCAGTATGGCGCGCCGACAATGCGCGCCAGATGCTTGAAGAGAAAAAGGCGATAAATGAAAAATACGGTGACATTCCGTTTTTCTTCACCGGTGATTTCAACGGCGGCGAGGAAGAGGAATATTACCGCACGATAACCTCCGGCGGAATGCTTAATTCAAAGTATGCGGCAAAGGTGTGCGCATCCATAGGACAGTTTACCTTCCATCCCGTCATAGGTACACTGCCGGATAACAGCCGTTCTCCGATAGACCATATTTTTGTTTCTCCCGATGTGACTGTATGGGTACACAGCATAGAGACCCGTCAGGAGGTGCTTGACGCCTCGGACCATTGCATGATCTATGCCGATGTAAGCATCTGATCCTTCCGGAATATCCGCAGTATAATAACAGCCGTGGCTGCCGCACAAATGCGGCAGCCACGGCTGTGTAATAAAACTCCGGGCGTTCCTTGTGATGATGGTTGGGATTTATTCAGTCCGAAACAAGTCTGTATCCGGCATCGGCGAGCAGGCGCGCCGCCAGATCGTTGTCGGCAACTCGTATGGCAACATTGGCGTTCGTTCCGCCGCAACCGACAAATGTGTACATATATTCCACATCGATATCATTGTTATTGAGTATGCAGAGCGCGTTCATGAGTCCGCCGGGATCGTCGGGGATCTCGATACAGAGCACATCGTTTACCGATACGGTCTTTCCGGCAGCACGTATCGCAGCGAAGGCGCGGGAGGTGTCGCTCACGATAAGGCGGAGTATGCCGTATTCGGGCGTTTCGGTGAGCGAGAGCGCGCGTATATCTATTTTTTCCTTTGCAAGTACTTCGGTCACTTCAAGGAGTGTTCCGCAACGGTTTTCAATGAATACCGACAGTTGTTGTACCGACATTTGTTTCTGCCTTTCCGTCGCGCCGTGTATGCGTGTCGGGCATGCGGCGGACACTTTTGTTTTCTAACTATATTTCACTTTATTATATCACACGGGCGTTCGTTTTGCAACATTTACAGAAAAAAAAGTGAAAAATGTTCTGCGGTGCAGAAATTCACTTGACATCTTGCAGATTTGATTATATAATTAGGAAAACACGATAAGAAGGACACGAAAAATGAAAGCTGTTATAACCGTGACCGGACGCGACAGCGTAGGTATCATAGCCCGTGTAGCGCAGGAATGCGCCGCGGACGGGGTAAATATCATTGATATCTCGCAAAGCGTTCTCCGCGAATATTTTGCAATGATAATGCTTGTCGATATTGACGGTATAAAGATCCCCTTTGGCGAATTCGTCGATAAAATGAAGAACCTCGGCGATTCCGCAGGGCTTCAGATATCCGCAATGCATGAGGATATCTTCAATACGATGCACCACATCTGACTTTCCGGGACTGCAAAATGCTGAATGTAACCGATATTATTGAAACTATAAATATGATACATGAGGAGAACCTCGATATCAGAACGATAACGATGGGCATCTCCCTCATCGACTGCGCCGGGGACGACATCGGACGTGTCTGCGAGCGTGTGTATGACAAGATAACGACCCGCGCCGGCAGGCTTTGCCGCGTGGGCGATGATATTGAAAAGGAATACGGCATTCCGATAGTCAACCGCCGCGTTTCCGTTACGCCGATATCACTACTTGGCGGCAGATTTTCTGCAGAGGACTATGTAAAAATTGCAAAAACGCTTGACCGCGCCGCCGATGCGCTCGGCATAAACTTCATAGGCGGCTACGGCGCGCTGGTGCAGAAGGGAAGCACCGAGGGCGAGAGAAGACTGATAGAGTCAATCCCGTATGCGCTTTCCGAGACCGGCAAGGTCTGCTCGTCGGTGAATGTCGCTTCCACCAAAGCAGGCATAAATATGGAAGCCGTGCGCAAAATGGGCGACGCTATCAAAAAAACCGCCGAGCTGACCGCCGACCGTGATTCGATAGGCTGTGCAAAACTCGTGGTTTTTGCCAACGTGCCGGAGGACAACCCCTTCATGGCGGGCGCGTTCCACGGCGTGAGCGAACCGGAGGCTGTAATAAACGTAGGCGTTTCAGGGCCCGGGGCGGTTGCTTCCGCCATTGCGCGCGCAGGCGACTGCGACCTGTCGGCGCTTGCCGAGACGGTAAAGCGCACCGCCTTCAAGATAACGCGCGTGGGACAGCTCGTTGCCGCCGAGGCGTCAAAAAGGCTTGACGTGCCGTTCGGCATAGTTGACCTGTCGCTTGCCCCCACACCCGCCGTAGGCGACTCTGTGGCTTATATACTTGAGGAAATGGGTCTTGAGCAGTGCGGAGGTCCCGGAACGACCGCCGCCCTTGCGCTCCTTAACGATGCAGTGAAAAAGGGCGGCGTCATGGCGTCGTCGCACGTCGGCGGACTTTCCGGCGCATTTATCCCGGTATCCGAGGACGCCGGCATGATCGCCGCGGCGCGTTCCGGCGCGCTCAGCCTTGAAAAGCTTGAGGCTATGACCGCGGTCTGCTCGGTCGGACTTGACATGATAGCCGTTCCGGGCGACACGAGCGCCGACGCGATATGCGGGATCATCGCCGATGAGATATCCATCGGCGTTGCCAACACCAAGACCACGGCGGTCAGAGTGATACCCGCAGTCGGTAAAAAGGTCGGCGACGAGGTGTCCTTCGGCGGACTTCTCGGCACGGCTCCGGTAATGCCGGTGAATGACCGCTCGCCCGCAAAATTCATTGCTCGCGGCGGCAGGATACCCGCTCCGATACACAGCCTGAAAAATTAATTGCTGTTTGTATTGAATTTTCATTGCTTTTTTGGTATAATAATCAGCGAAAACAAATAATCAATCGGCGTAAAGCGCCGTGAAAGGCATCATTTTTATGAAAAAGACAGTAATGAAAAAGTACGCCCGACTGATAGCGGAAGTGGGCGCTAATGTACAGAAGGGACAGGAGGTAATGGTCTACGCCTCGGTAGAGGTCGCGGAATTTGCCCGTATGGTAGCGGAGGAATGCTACCGCGCCGGAGCAAAAAAGGTCATGGTCGAGTGGAGTTACCAGCCGCTTGAAAAGACCAACTACCGTTACCGTTCGCTTAAAACACTTTCAACGATGGAAAAATGGGAGATCGAGCGTCTTGAGCACCGCGTTGAGACCCTGCCCGCAATGATCTATCTTGAGTCGGACGATCCCGACGGACTTGCCGGTGTGAACCAGCAGAAGATGGCAAAGGCGAGACAGGCAAGATACCCCATCATAAAGCCCTATCGTGATAAGATGGAAAACAGATATCAGTCGGTCATTGCCGCAGTGCCGCGTGAGAAGTGGGCAAAGAAGATGTTCCCGGGTCTCTCTCGCGGTCAGGCGATAGAAAAGCTGTGGGAGGCGATCCTCTATACGGCGCGCGCCGACGGTGAGGATCCCATTGCCGACTGGAAGGAGCATAATGCCGACCTCGCGGCGAGAAGCAAATATCTCAACGACCTCGGCATCGATGAGCTGGTCTATAACTCCTCCAACGGTACCGACTTCCGCGTGGGACTTATCCCCGACGTTGACTTCCTCGGCGGCGGAGAGACATCGCTTGAAGGCGTTTACTACAACCCGAATATGCCGACCGAGGAGGTCTTCACCTCGCCGATGCGCGGTAAGGCTGAGGGCACCGTCGTAGCAACGCGCCCGCTTTCCTACCAGGGACAGCTCATAGAGAATTTCTCCATACGCTTTGAGGGCGGCAAGGCGGTCGAGGTCCATGCCGAGAAGAACGAGGACCTGCTCCGTCAGATGATCTCGATGGACGAAGGCGCGGCGTACCTCGGCGAGTGCGCGCTCGTACCTTACGATTCGCCCATCCGCAACTCCGGGCTTGTCTTTTACAATACGCTGTTTGACGAAAACGCCTGCTGCCACCTTGCGCTCGGTATGGGCTTTGTTGACTGCGTAAGGGATTATCACAAATACACCATAGAGGAGTGCCGTGCCAAGGGCATAAACGATTCTATGATACACGTTGACTTCATGATCGGTTCTCCCGATCTTGAGATCACTGCGCATACTCGCGACGGACGCGATGTGCCGATCTTCAGAAACGGCAACTGGGCGTTCTGAGAACTTTTCTGTCACATACGTGACGAAGGGGCGTTGAAAAACTCGGGCTGAGTTTTTTAACGCCCCTATAAAAATACTTTATAAAGATCCGCCCGGAGGGTGAGAGAAAACGCGCCCTCGCGCGTCTAATGGGTGAAAGCAAAAATAACCGATCTGAAAGGAGCGATCATGGATAACGGCGTCGGTAGCTACCGTCGTTTCCTTGATGGCGATGAAGAAGGCTTAGCAGAAATAATCAGAGATCATAAGGACGGGCTTATTCTGTTTATCAACGGCATAGTGCATAACATACACACGGCGGAGGAGCTGACCGAAGAGGTGTTTGTAAAGCTGGTGGTCAAAAGACCGCGCTTCTTCGGCAAAAGCAGCTTCAAAACCCGGCTGTATGCGATAGCACGCAATGTAGCATACGATAATCTGCGCTCGCGGCGCGCGACGGCGGAGCTTACAGATGAAGAAATGCAAAGGATGATAAGCGAAGAGGATGACCTTGAGCGGATGTACATACGCGAGGAGAATCGGCGTGCGGTGCATAGGGCGCTCGGCAGACTCAACCCGGACTACAGCCAGGTGCTGTACCTTATTTACTTTGAGGAAATGGACAACAGTGAAGCCGCAGCCGTAATGAGGAAAAGTAAACGACAGGTAGAAAATCTGATATACAGGGCAAAGTCTGCGCTCAGGTCGGAGCTGCTGAAGGAGGGATTTTGCTATGAAGGATTATATTGAAATGACAGAGGATGTCCTCTGCCGAAGCAAGAATATCATTAAAAAGAAGAAGCGTGCCGTGCGCGCCGCGGTGTCATCCGCCCTCTGCCTTTGCCTTGTTGCGGTAATGGGCGCCGGAGTGTGGATGACGGGCGTGCGCAGAAATGACCCGCAGATACCGGAGGAGACGATCGCCGCAACGGATCCCGCCGTTACCGGGGACGCCGTGCCCACGGAAAGCAAGTCGGAAAGCACTCAAAAACCGGATACATCCGCCCCCGAAATATCCTCCGCCCCCAATGACACCATCGTTCTCCCTTCAATTGATGAGTCACGGGTGCTGTGGGCAAATGAGACATCCTCGGAAGGATCAAAGGGCAACGCGGTTGCCCACCCCTATTGTACGTGGAATGGGAAATTGCTTAAGGAAAGCTTTGTAAAGGTTCTCGAAGGCGACGACAACAGATACAAGGAATATGTCAGGGACGGGTATTATTTTCCGATAGCAATCACGGTCAGTGACGGCGGATTCAACCCCGCAAACGGAGCTGCTGTTTATAAATTCAGTTCTGAAAATAAGGATAAAGAAGCGTATATAAGCGCTTTCCGGAATTTTGAGAACGAAGTTTTTGATAAGCTGAGCAAATATCTTACCCAAAAAGGAATAGTAAATCAACGCGTAAGCTTTGTCGAAACATATGAGAAGGACGGTGTATATGCCGGCGCATATCTTATTATTTATGTTACTGCCGATGATTTCGCTACACTTGAATTTAATGAGGTCGGCATTGAGACGGAGTGGTACGCAAAGTTCGATTGGGCAACACGCAGTATGCGTGACGGAATTTTTAATTACAGCAGAAAAGTGAATATGTAAAAAAACAAAAAGGAAGGACCGAATATTATGTGCAAAAAATACTTTGCTGGTGTGTAGCTCTTTTGACGATTTTTTCTCTTGCCACTTTTTCAACTGATGGTGCTTTGATAGAACAAGGCGAATCATTAGAAAAAAATAAGTCCAACATAACCATGCACCCGGGGCGCAAGCCCCGGGTGCATGGTTCGTTTATTTGGTTTGTTTACATACCGTACCATCTTTCGCCGATGCTGAGATCGACCGTGAGCGGCACGGAGAGCTTTACCGCGCCCTCCATCTCCTCGCGGAGGATGGTTGCGGCTCTTTCGGCGTCCTTCTTTGAGGCTTCAACGATCAGTTCGTCATGCACCTGGAGTATCAGTGCGGCATCAAGTCCTTCGGCGGCTATGCGTCGGCTCACACCGAGCATGGCGATCTTTACTATATCTGCGGCGCTCCCCTGTATGGGACTGTTCATCGCCACACGCTCGCCGAATTTGCGCTGCATGGCGTTGTGACCTGATATTTCGGGTATATATCTGCGTCTGCCGAACAGCGTTGTCACATATCCCTTGTAGTGCGCCTCCGCAACTATATCCTTAAGATATGCGGCAACATCCGGATATGAAGCAAGGTAGCTTTCGATATATGCGCGCGCCTGCTTTACAGGGATGCCGAGGTCTCCGGCAAGAGAAAAATCGCCTATGCCGTACACTATGCCGAAGTTGACAGCCTTGGCGCGCTTGCGCAATTCGGGTGTGACGTCCTCGGGCGCGACGCCGAAGACGGCAGCCGCCGTCGAGGTGTGGATATCCGCGCCGTTCGTGAACGCATCGATCATAGCCTTATCGCCCGAAATATGAGCGAGAAGACGCAGCTCTATCTGTGAATAGTCGGCATCTATCAGTACGCGCCCCGGCGCGGCGAGAAAGTACTTGCGCAGCTCGCGCCCCTCGTCGGTTCGTATCGGAATGTTCTGAAGGTTCGGCTCCGCCGATGAAAGCCTGCCTGTCGCGGTGCCTGTCTGCTTGAACAGGGAGTGTATCCTGCCGCCGTCGTCCGCCACCTTGAGAAGCCCGACGACATATGTGCTGTACAGCTTTGTCAGCTTGCGGTATTCAAGCACGTCGCGCACGATCTTGTGCTCCGGCGCGAGCTTTTCAAGTATATCCGCATTCGTCGAATATCCCGTTTTGGTCTTCTTGCCGTAAGGCAGTGAAAGACGCTCAAAAAGCACCTCGCCGAGCTGCTTCGGCGAATTTATATTGAATTCAACGCCTGCCTCCGCGCATATTTCAGCCGCAAGTGCGGCTGATTTTTTTGAAAGCACCTCGCCGTATTCCGCAAGTCCCGCGCGGTCTATAAGAAAACCGGTTTCCTCCATGTCGGCAAGCACTGCAGCGAGCGGCATTTCTATTTCGTTGAACAGTCCGGAGGAATTCACCTCGCAGAGCTTTTTTTCAAGCACAGGCTCCATGCGGAATATCGTCTCCGCATCGCTCCCGCCGGCGACGTCGAGGTACTGTGCGGAAAGGGAAGAAAGATCAAAATTCCCCTGCGGATTCAGTACATACGCGGCAAGCATCACGTCCGATCCCGCGCCGCGCGTATTTTTTGTGCCGGAAATGCGGTCAAGCTGCTCATATATTGACTTGCAGTCATAGCAAATGTAGCCGCGCGCCGCGCTTACGGCGGCTGCGGACTCACGGTCGGCAGGGACGGTCGCCAGCACGTCTCCGTCAAAGGTGCTGAAGTTCTCGCCGTCAAAGGCAAGCGCAACGGGCTTTTCGGCTGAGGCGCGAAGCGCCGCAAAAAAGTCGTCGCGGCTGCCTGTCCGCGCGGCGGGCGTATCAGGTGACGGAGCGGGAACTGCGGCAGCCTCCGGCAGGTCGAGCCGCGCAAGCAGCTTGGTGAATTCGAGCCTTGTAAGGAGCGCGCGTATTTCATCGGCATCCGGCTTTCCGTTGCCGAGCATATCGAGCGAAGGTATACCCGGTACCTCGCGGTATATGCGCGCAAGCTCAAGCGAGAGGAAGGCGGAGTCCCTGCCTGCCGTCAGCTTTGCCGCAACGGACGGCGTGACGCCACTGCCGGGCTCGGAATATCCGCGATAAACGCCGTCCAGCGAGCCGAACTGCGCTATCAGTTTGACGGCTCCTTTTTCTCCTATACCGGGAACGCCCGGAATGTTGTCCGACGAGTCGCCCATTATGGCTTTCACATCAACGAATACATTTGACGGGACTCCGTATTCCGCAAGGAATCTTGCCTCGTCAAAAAGAATGTTCTCCTTGTTTGTGGCAAGCACAACGGACGTTTTGTCGCTTATCAGCTGGAGCGAATCGCGGTCTCCGGTGAAAATGAACACGCGCGTGTCGCCGTCAGCCTCGCCCATTGCGGCAAGCGTGCCGAGAATGTCGTCCGCCTCGTAGCCTTCTGTTTCTATAACGCTGAAGCCGAGAGCGTGGCAAAGCTCGTGCGCGGTGGGGAGCTGAGCGGCAAGCTCTTCGGGCATGGGCTTTCTGCCTGCCTTGTAGCCGTCGTATCTTTTGTGCCGGAAGGTCGGGGCTTTCATGTCAAATGCCACGGCGCACCTTTCGGGGGAGAGGTCGGAGAGCTGACGCATCAGCATATTTGCCATTCCGTAAAGTGCGTTTGTTGGAAATCCGTCACGTGTTGTGAGAGGCCTTATCCCGTAAAAAGCGCGGTTGAGAATGCTGTT
>CATYWI010000019.1 GCA_958414155.1 uncultured Anaerotruncus sp.
CCCAACGACGCGAACGCGCTCGGTATCGGCATGGTCCATCAGCATTTCAAGCTGGTGGATGTCTTTACGGTGCTTGACAACATAATTCTCGGCGTGGAGCCTTGCCGCGCGGGCTTTCTTTCCCGCCGTGAGGCGAGAAAAAAAGTGACCGAGCTTTCCGAGGCATACGGTCTCGGCGTCGATCCCGACGCAAATGTCGAGGATATAACCGTCGGTATGCAGCAGCATACCGAGATACTGAAAATGCTTTACCGCGACAACGAGATCCTTATATTCGACGAGCCTACGGCGGTGCTGACGCCGCAGGAGATAGACGAGCTGATGGGCATCATGCGTGGGCTTGCGGCGGAGGGAAAGTCGATCCTTTTCATAACGCACAAGCTGAACGAGATAATGGCGGTCGCCGACCGCTGCACCGTGCTGCGCAAGGGCAAATACATAGGCACGGTCAATATTTCCGAAACGAACAAGGAGGAGCTGTCCAACATGATGGTGGGCAGGGACGTCAAGTTCGTTGTGGACAAGGATGAGGCAAAGCCCGGCGAGACGGTGCTTGAGGTAAACGGGCTGTCGGTGCACAGTCCGATACACAAAAAGGATGCTGTAAAGGATGTTTCGTTTACGGTCCGCGCCGGCGAGATAGTCTGTATCGCGGGTATCGACGGCAACGGTCAGACTGAGCTTGTTCATGCGCTTACCGGGCTTCAGAAGCCGCACGAGGGCAGGATAACCCTTTGCGGCGCGGATGTGACGCACAAAAGCATAAGATATAAAAATACGCACGGGATCAGCCATATCCCGGAGGACCGCCACAAGCACGGGCTTGTGCTTGACTACACGCTTGAGCAGAATCTGGTGCTTCAGCGCTATTTTGAGCCTGAATTCCAGAAGCGTGGATTCATTCAGCGCGACAGTGTGCGCAGATATGCCGACAGACTGATAGGCGAGTACGATGTCCGATCCGGACAGGGCGCCGTTACGGTGGCGCGCTCAATGTCGGGCGGCAACCAGCAAAAGGCTATAATCGCGCGTGAGCTTGACCGCGACCACCGCCTGCTTATCGCCGTTCAGCCTACGCGCGGACTTGACGTCGGCGCAATTGAGTTCGTTCATAAGCAGATAGTCCGCTCGCGCGACGAGGGCGCAGCGGTGCTTCTCGTCTCGCTTGAGCTTGATGAGGTGATGAACGTCTCCGACCGTATACTGGTCATGTACGAGGGAGAGATCGTTGGCGAGCTTGACCCGCACAAGACCGATGTCCGCGAGCTGGGACTTTACATGGCGGGCGCAAAGCGCCGCGGCGCCGGGGAGGAAAAGGAAAATGAGTAAGGACAGAAAGATCAAGGCTGCGGGAGCCGCAAAGCTGCCGCTTCTCGGGCGCGAGGGACCGCGCTCTGTCATCGCGTCGGTCGTGTGCATACTCGGCGGCGTGCTTGTTGGATTTGTCGTGTTGCTGCTCCTTTCGGTGTTTATGGACGGTCTTTCGGTGGGCGACGCGTTTACCGGACTTGTCACGGTGCTTGGCGGACCATTTTCAAGCGGATCGCTCGGCAGTTCTATGTTCCAGTTCGGCAATATGCTTTTCCAGTCAACTCCGCTCATAATGACGGGGCTTTCGGTCGCGATAGCCTTCAAGACCGGACTTTTCAACATAGGCGCGCCGGGGCAGTATCTCATGGGAGCCATGTCCACGCTGCTGGTTGCGCTGTCGATCCCGACCGATAAGGTACCGATGGGGATAGTATGGCTGCTCGCCTTTATCGCAGGCATTGCCGCGGGCGTGATATGGGGCTGCATACCGGGACTTTTCAAGGCATTCCTCGGCGTGAACGAGGTCATAGTCTGCATAATGTCAAACTGGATCGCCGCAAACGTCGTCAGCTGGGTGTTCTATTCGACCGGCGAGAGATACATCAATGTTGCCGAAACAAAGATGAACTTCATCCGCAAAACGGTAACGAACGGCGTCAGCACGCCGACTCTGGGACTTGACAGGCTGTTTTCAAACGGCACTATAAAGTCGTATATGGATATCGGAATATTCATCGCCGCGCTTTTTGCCGTCGGGACCTACATCATGATAAACCGGACGACCTTCGGCTTTGAGCTTCACGCATGCGGCTTCAACCGCAGCGCGGCAAAATATGCGGGCATGAACGAGCGGCGCAACATAGTGCTTTCAATGGCGTTAGCGGGCGGTCTTGCCGCCGGCGGCGCGGCGCTGTGGTGCCTCAACGGTTATCAGGATTTCGGCTGGAACACCTACCTTTCGCTCCCGGCGGACGGTTTCAACGGCATTCCGGTCGCACTGCTGGCGTCAAATAATCCGATAGGCGTTATATTCAGCTCGATATTCCTGCGCTACATAAGCATGGGCGGCTCCAACCTTTCGGCGCAGACGCCGTTCAACGAGTATGTTTCCGAGCTTATCGTGGCAATGATAATCTATTTCTCGGGCTTTTCAAAATTCATCAAGGAATTTGCTGCCGCGCGTGCGGGCAGATCGAAAAACAGCCCTGCGGGGCTTGATATCGCCGATGCCGGCGATTCTTCCGCCGATGATGACGGCGAGGATACGGAAGGAGGTGGGATCTGATGGTATTCCTGCTTCAGAAAACGCTTGTATATGCTATCCCGCTTCTTATTGTGGCGCTTGCGGGAATGTACGCCGAGCGCAGCGGTATCATCAATATCGCGCTTGACGGTATCATGATCTTCGGCGCGTTTGTCGGCGCGCTCTGCACCACGCTTCTGCGCAAGGCGCCGTTCTTTGTGGACCACAGCCAGATCACATTCATCATCGCTATGTTCGTGGCGGCTGTCGGCGGCGCGCTGTTCTCGCTTCTCCTGTCCTTCTCCGCTATAAAGCTGAAGGCGGATCAGACCATAGGCGGCACGGCGCTGAATATGCTGGCGCCCGCGCTGTCGCTTTTCCTCATCAAGCTGATATTCAGAAAGGACGAGCTTGAAATGGCGCGCAACATGGGCGGCGACGGCAAACTGCACGATTTCGGGTATGTTATACTCAACGACAAGGCTACGGGTCTTGCGAGAGTGCTGTTTGACCGCGTGTATATCTCCACCTACATTGCAGCCGCACTGTTTATCATTCTTTCGATATTCATTTACAAGACCAAATACGGTCTGCGTCTGCGCGCGTGCGGAGAGCATCCGCAGGCGGCGGACAGCGTTGGTATCAACGTTTACCGCATGCGCTATATCGGAACAACGGTTTCCGGCGCTCTTGCGGGCTTTGGCGGTTATGTCTACATTGCCACGGTAGCCAACGGCACCGCGTCCGGCGCGGTCGCTGGAATGGGATTTCTGGCGCTCGCCATTATGATATTCGGCAACTGGAAGCCGCTCGGCATTGCGCTGGGAGCGCTCCTCTTCGGCTTCCTCAAATGCCTCGGCGTTATATACGATCAGGTTTTCCTCACCGTGGGCGGCGAGAAGGTGTATTTTCTCAAAAATCTTAATATGCCGATGTATTTTTACAATCTGATCCCTTACGTGGCGGTGCTTATCGTGCTTGCATTTACGGCAGGGAAGTCACGCGCGCCGAAGGCGGAGGGCATCCCCTACGACAAGGGCGCAAGATAAGTCAGCACAGCCAAGGCAAAAAACAAAGGAAAGTATACCGATGGATCACAAAACACTTATGATAGGCAATGCCGGCGGTACGGGAAGCGGCAAAACGACACTTGTACGCAAGCTGGGCTTGCGGTTCGGCGACAGCGTGAGCGTTGTCTGCCACGACTGGTACTACCGTGCGCAGAACGGGCTGTCTCTTGAGGAGCGCGCCGGGCAGAATTACGACTGTCCCGAGGCGTTCGAGACGGATCTTCTCGTGCGCGATCTTACGCGTCTGCGCGACGGGCAGGCTATCGACTGCCCGCAGTACGACTATACCGTCCACAACCGCTCGGAGGCGACCGTGCGGGTGTCTCCCGCAAGTGTTGTCGTGGTCGAGGGAATACTCATATTTGCCGACCCCGCGCTGCGCGATATGTTCGATATCCGCATTTTTGTGGATACCGACGCCGACATACGCATCCTGCGCCGCCTTTCGCGCGACGTGAAGGAGCGCGGACGGAGCATTGATTCGGTCTTTTGCCAGTATGTCGAAACGGTAAAGCCGATGCACGAGGCGTATGTTGAGCCATCCAAAAAATACGCGCACCTCATAGTACCCGAGGGCGGCGAAAATCTTGTTGCGCTTGAAATGATATTCGGGCGCGTTGAAAAACATATCCGGAGCCATAATGAAGAAAGCCGTAATTTACCTTAAAAATCTCATGCCGCTGATCGCGGTAGTAATATTTGCGTTTTATCTCACGGAGCAGTCGGTCTTTTTTGTGACTGAAGGTGAGGTAAAGCGCCGCCAGTCGCCGCGCACCGTCGCCGCGGCGACGTACAGCACCGCCGCCGAGCGGCTTGACAAGCTCTCGGGCGAGGAGAAGCCGGACCCGACCGACCTCGGCTTTGCGCGGTGGGCTATCGCGTGGGTCGTCATATCGCGTGTGGGGCTTGGGCTTGCGCTCTTTCTCGGAGTATGGTCGGCGGGATTTGCCGTTGCAGGGATCAGCGCCCCCGCAGGCAGCGAGGCGGCGCTCAACAGTAAGTTCCTTTTGCGCATCGTCCTGCCGGGCAGGTGGTGCATGGCGCTCGTGCCGCTGTTATGCACGCCGTATGCGTTCATGGCGGAATTCATTGCGCATCTCTACCGTAAATACTACCTTTACGATGTTACGCTCGGATATCACGGCATTCCGTCATTTGTAATGCTGATGATCGGGCTTGCGCTCAGCGTGGCGCTTGTCTTCATTGCCGCACCGTTTGAAAAGGAATCACATATGGATCCCTACCGGCGCATTTAGCTCGCAGATAATGCGCCGAAACCGAAGGTGTATACCAAATAGCCCGTCCGCGATAAGCTGACGGGCTATTTGTGTAGGAAAACTATTTATGTATACAGTCGTTGCCGGCAGTACTGAACGCCACATTGTCGCCGAGCGAATTGAAGAACAACGGAGCTTGAAATGCGCGTACGTCATCCAATTCAACGTCTATGTCTACGATCTCAGCCAAAACTAGGAATTTCGATTCCTGCCAGCTTTTTTGCGTACTCAAGACCACATAAGCTATAATAAACTTTATTATTATGCGACACCACATCAATGCGCGCTCGCTTTCCCGTAATGACCGATCCATCATCCATATAGGCGGACAGGTAAATGCTGATCCAACCTATTTGCTCGTCGGAGTTTTTGAAGGAGATATTCAGATATTTTTGAGATTCCAGATCATCAATTATAATTTCACTGTCGTTGAGCAGTGTTACATTGTCTGATTCTATGCTTATAACGATCTTGCTTGCAAAATCCGGACCTATTACCTCATACCCCTGAGTTATCGTTTCACCGTCTGCGTAAGCATGCTCAGAGTATCCGAGAGGTCTTAAATAAAATGATTGACAAGATGTATAAAATACATCCTCCGACGCACACGCGGCATCCGAATTTGTTTCGATCGGCGCGAGCAAACATGGCATAATAAGGATCAGGATCGCGAAAATAATGGACGTGATCTTCATCGTAAAATTTCCTCCGTTTTTATTGTTTTTTAATTAAATATCGAACTCAATTCAATATTTCATTCAGCAAGGCATAAAAACCGTCTTCCGAGATGCCGCTACGCGATCTAAGGACATACTTACAGTTGTTATATTCAAATACGGCAACGTACTGTACCGTATCGTTTGACGCTTCGCGCCTGACGATCGCCACGGGGATGCCCTTTATCTCTTCGACTAACCCGCCCTTGTAATGAGCGGAGTTATCGTCATCCTTGTCAAAGCTGATGTCCAATTCGTAGCTGTACTCTGCCGCATCTGCAATAAATTCGAGCTTTTTATGCTGCCCGGCATCGCCGCTCTTGTGAAATACTTTTATTGAGTGATTTTTTATGCCCGAAAAATCAATATTTTTCAATAACGTGTCGGGACCTATCACTTGAGCGACCTCTTCGTATGTCCGGTATGAGGTATATTCCGTGTCATTTCCCCGGAGTATCAACGGAAGCGTGATCAGGACGGCTAAGCATATGCACGCCGCCGCAGCGCCTATCGTCCGCCATGCCAGACGAGTTTTGTTTTTCCTATCCCGCTCGTCTGCCATTTTTGCTTTTATGGCAAAATATTTTTCGATAAGCTCGTCATCGATATTTGTGATCCCGTCGATCAGAATATTATTCATATATACACCCCGTTCCTTTCAAGATGAGCCTTTAAGCCTTGCCGGAGCTTTTCAAGCTCCTTATACACTGCGGAGGCTGTAACGCCCAGCTCGTCTGCGATGCTTTGAACAGGCTCGGCGATATAGAATCTGCCGATAAATATAAACTGCTGTCTGTCTGAAAGCATTCTCAGATAGTCGCTTATAAGCCTGCCGACTTCCCGGGTTTCGTATTCCGGATCGACTGTATCGGCGCCGTGCAGCGTGCCCTCAAGCTCTTCAAGCGACACTGTCATTTCGGACGGTATACGCTTTTTGCTTGTTTTTTTCTTGTAGCGGTCTATTGCGATCCTGCGCATGATCTTTGATATAAATGCCGGAAATACAACGGGTCTTGTCGGCGGGATGGCGTTCCATATATCAAGGTATGTGTCGTTCCGGCATTCCTGTGATCGTGGAGAATGTTATATGCTATCCCATACAGAAAATGCCCGTACTTGTCGTCGGTCGCCTGTATCGCACGTTCTTCTCTTTCCCAATACAGATCGATTATCTGCTCATCTGAGATGATCGCCTGTCGGTCATTCCTGCATTTACCCATGTTGCCTCCTTTCCTTCGGCATTGAAAGCGCTCTCATAAATATATGTCGAAAATTTACGCATGATTTGGAACTGTTTTTTGTGATATCAAAAAATTCTTTGAGTCGGAGCGATTCCGCGCCGGGCGCGGGACCAAAGAAAAACAGGGCGTTAAAAAACTCATTTTGAGTTTTTTAACGCCCTGTTGGTTCAGCCTATTATTTCGCCCTTTTCGTTAAAGAGTGGGAGCTTTTCAAGGTATATGAGGTCGTCGCGCTGCTGCGCGTCGCCCTCGGCGAGTATCGCCATTCTGCCGCAGATAATGCCTCCCGCCTCGGTCACGAGCTTTTCAAGCGCGTGGAGCGAGCCGCCTGTCGAAATAACGTCATCAACCACAAGAATGCGTTTGCCCTTCATTATTTCCGCGTCTGCGGTATCAAGGCAGAGCTTCTGCACGTGCGCGGTGGAGATCGAGCGGTCCTCGACCTCAAGCACGCCGGTCATATAGAGCTTGGGACCCTTGCGCGCGACAAAATATCTCTGATTTCCGGCAAGGCGAGCCATTTCGTGTGCGAGCGGTATGCCCTTTGCCTCGGCGGTGATGATGTAATCGTACTCCGGTGCGCGGTCAAGAAGCTCCCTGGCGCATGCGGTGGTAAGCTCGGGATCGCCGAATATGATGAACGCGCCTATGTAGACGTGCTCGTTCAGCGGGCAGAGCGGCAGGGCGCGATCAAGCCCCGCTATCTTCATTTTATGGTAAAGCTGCATTTCAATCCTCCGGTCACGGTAATCTGTGTATATTATAACCTCAAAAATCGGATAAGTCAAGAACATTGCGTGAACTTGCCGCCAAAATCCCGCGCAACGTATAAAATCGGGCGGCGGTGAGTGAAAAGAGGGCGAAGAAGGGCAAAAGAAGGGCAAAAATCGGCGCTTTTTCAATAAAAACATCTCCCGGACGGAAAATTTTTTAATAAGCCCTTGACAAAGCACCCCGGTTTAGATTATAATATAAGGTGTTATTGTGTGTCGGGATAATTGCCGACAGGATCCGACAATGCTTCCGGATATCACATTCGAGGGAGGTGCAAGAAATGCTCAGAACTTATCAGCCCAAAAAGCGTCAGCGTCAGAAGGAGCACGGCTTCAGAAAAAGAATGAAAACGCTGAACGGAAGAAACGTACTGAAAAGAAGACGCGCCAAAGGCAGAAAACGTCTTTCTTATTGATTTTTTCAGAGAATCAGCAGAATAGCCGGGGCGTTTTACCCCGGGACCCGGCGACCGGACCTTGCATTTACGCTGTCGGTCGCCGTTTTTTTGAAAATTTTCGCGCGGATGGGGAAGCAGCCGTGCGGGGATTCTTCGCTTATCCGACAGGAGCGTCCGAAAAGGCATAAGAAAACAGGAGAAAAGCGGGAGAAGGACGGGAGAGGGACAGGAAAGGGACAGGAAAGGTGCACGTGCGATGAAGAACACTGCTATATGTGAAAATCATCTTTACGCCAAGGCATACCGCCGCGGCAAGCGTGCCGTGGGCAGGTATACCGCGGTATATGTGCTGCGCGATTATGCGGCAGGCAAAATAGCGCGTGCCGATCCGAGGCGCGGACTGCGCAACCGTGTCGGACTCACCGTAGGAAAAAAGCTCGGCGGAGCGGTCGAGCGCAACCGCGCCAAGCGCCTTATGCGCGAGGCATACCGCCTTATCGAGGCGGAGGGCGGCACATCTCACGGCTGGCTCGTGGTCATAGCGGCGCGCACGGCGATAGCCGGCGCGTCAATGGGCGAGGTAAAGGCGGATCTTTACCGCTCGCTCTGTGCGGCGGGCATTGCGCCCGCGGACCGTGCGGCACACGATAAGCAAAGCAAAGCAACAGAAACGGGCGGCGCGCCGGACGCACCCGGGAGCGGGACATGAAGCATGTCGCCATCCTGCTCATAAAATTTTACCGGCGCTTTATCTCACCGCTGAAGCGGAAACCGTGCTGTAGGTTTACGCCTACATGCTCAGCCTACGCCCTTGAGGCGTTTCAGAAACGGGGCTTTTTTGTGGGACTCATACTCACCGTATGGCGGGTGTTGAGATGCAATCCGTTTTGCCGCGGAGGGTACGACCCCGTACCGGAGCATGGTCTTACAAATAAAAAACGGAATATTGAACCGGCGGGGGGACTGTCGCAGTTCGACGTGTCGGACGGCGACGAAGCAATTCCGGACGACAGTGCCGGAAAAGAAAATCAACGAGAGGCACACAAAACAGAATGAATTTCATTGACAAACTACTTTGTTGGATCGGCTCATTTCTCGGCTGGCTCGACAAAACAACGGGCAGCTACACACTTGCGCTCTTTATATTTGCATTTGTTGTGGAGCTGTTGCTGCTGCCCATTGCCATCAAACAGCAAAAAACATCTATAAAGCAGGCACGTCTGCGCCCCAAGGAAATGGCT
>CATYWI010000020.1 GCA_958414155.1 uncultured Anaerotruncus sp.
ATCAATGATATCCCGGCGCTTGCGCGGGTGTTTTCCGCTTACCGCGGCGAGATATGCGACATGACGCCCGCAAATGTCGTCATGTGGCGCAGCTATTACGGTACCGAACTGTCGTTTGAAAAAACGGCGGACGGCGGCGATGTGCTGTATCTGCGCTACGCGGTCGATCCGGATATCGACCCCGACAGCTTTCCCGACGCACGTGCGCGCGCATATGCGCATTCATACGCATATGCCTGCCCCAAGGTGTATTATCCGGGCGACGACAAAACGACCGACCTCATTGCGCACGCGGATGAGGTGCGCACCGCAGTCGAACGACTTGCGGCAGAGGGCGCACGGTTCTTTTGCTGCCTTTCGTGGGATGAGTGCGCGCTCATTCTGACGGTATGTCCCGATGCGGAGGTGTGGCAGGACCGTGACTGGAACGACTATATTTACGATGCCGAAAAAATGATATCGCTCGGCGGCAAGCATCTTGCCGGACAGCGGAATCACATAAATAAATTCAGATCGCTCTACCCCGGGTGGCGGACCGAGGAGATATGCGAGGAGAACATTCCCGCGGCGCGGGCTTTTCTTGACGCATACTATGCGGGACTGCGCGCCGAGGGGAAGACGGATGCGGTCTTTGACGCCGAGCGCGGCGCGATAGACGAGGTGCTGTCGAACTGGAGGGCATACGGGCAGGAGGGCATCCTGCTTTACGCCGGAGACAGAATCGCCGCGTTTACGTTCGGCGAGGTCGTGGCCGGCATGATGGATATCCATATCGAAAAGGCTGACAGGGCGTTCCAGGGCGCGTATCCCATGGTATTCCGCGAATTCGCCGCGCGTTTTGCGGGGCGCGCCGTGACAGTCAACCGCGAGGAGGACTGCGGCGAGCCGGGCTTGCGGCAGTCCAAGCTGGCGTACCACCCGGTAAGGCTCGCGGAAAAGTACAATATGGCTTTGTGATGAGACGGCGGTGTTCAGCCGCCGAGAACAATGGGGTGTTAAAAAACTCAATTTGAGTTTTTTAACACCCCATTCTTCTATTCAGTTTTCCGCGGTCGCTGTCGGGACAGGGACCGTCGCAGGCTCTTCGTTTATCGCGGGCAGCAACACTTCGACCTTGAAGAGGTCGCCGTCAGCCGTCACCGAAAGACTTCCGCCCTGCACCGCCGCAAGACCTGCGGCGATCGAAAGCCCCAGTCCGCTGCCCTCGCCGGAGCGCGAGTTGTCGCCGCGCACAAAGCGCTCGGTAAGCTCGTCGCCCGATTTTTCAAGCGGCTGTTCCGAAATGTTGCGGAAAACGGTGGCAACGGTCTGCCCGCGGTGCTCAAGGGCGATGTATACGCGCGTGCCGGGCATGGCGTATTTGCAGATGTTGCCGAGCAGGTTGTCCCATATGCGCCACACAAGTCTGCCGTCCGCGCGGACCATGGCGGGCTTGTCGGCGCCCGTTACAACGAGCCTTAGGTCGCGTTCGGCAAGCCGCGCGGCGTACTCGCCGTCGGTCTGCCCCGCCATTACCGAAAGGTCGAGCGGTTCCGGGTGCGTTTCAATGTTGCCGGTCGATGCTTTGGAGGCTTCCACAAGATCGTCGATCAGCTTTTTCATGCGTGAGGACTGCCGTGCCAGCACGCTCACATACTCGGCAGCCTGACCGCTCAGCTCCTCGCGCTCAAGAAGCTCGACATAGTTGACGATGGACGTCAGCGGAGTCTTTATGTCGTGCGAAACATTTGTGATAAGCTCGGTCTTCAGCCGCTCGCTCTTCATTTTTTCGTCAAGCGCGCGGGAAAGACCCTTGCCCATGCTGCCCAGCTCGTCGCCGAGGCATTTCAGCTCATATGGCATATGCTTTGTGTCCGTCTGTATCCCGAGAGCGCCGGCCGCCATGCGCGAGGCGCTGTTTTTAAGGCGGACTACCGATGCGGCATACCACACCACAGCCGCGATGAGGGCGAGGTCCAGCGGGATCAGCAGGACGTATGCGCCGCACAAGGCGAATATCGCATTTGCGAGCACAAAGGAGAACACAAATATGACCGTGCGCCAGATGTAGGGCATTTTGCGCCACACAGAGGCACAAATGCGGTATATTCCGCGTATTATCGACCACAGGAGGCGCAAAATCATAAAGATGAGCGTGTTTTCCCACCACTTGCCCGCTTTTATTCGCGCGGCGACCGACACGGGTATCCACTCGATGATCATAAGCGCGATGAAGCCCTCGAATATGCAGACCGATGTGCCGAGCGGCCAGACGAGCTGCGGGTCGGTGACAGGCAGGCGCGCTGCCAGCGTCGCCATGCCCGCCGTGAGCGCACACAAAAGCACCGCCGAAAGGTCAAGCGGTATGCGCGACGGGAACCGCAGGTGCACCTCGTCGCTGCCGGCGCGTCTGCCCGCGCCGCTGCAAAGGAACGCCCATGAGAGGACCGTGAGGACGAGAGAGATCACCGCGGCGAGATAAACGCCGTAGCGCATTTCCCATGCCATTCTGCCCGCGTAAAGTCCGGCGCTTATCATGTCGCCTATGCCCTCGACCAGTGTGACCGATATTTCCACCCGCGTCAGCTCTCCGGTGTCCGCCGCGGCAGTGCCGGAGGAGGTCACCGATGCCGGAAACTGCTCCGCGTCGGCATCCGAGCCGCGGCGCAGCCACATCGTGCCGTCCGAGCGAAACTCGATATTGAAGCGGTATATCACGTTGCCATCAACGGCATGGTCTGTCACCGTGACGCCGTTCGGGGCATCGGGGCTGTAACGGACTATCTTCATGCCGCAGCATGAGGTGTTGTAGAACTGACAAAGGCCTGCGCCTGTGGCGGAGAGCCTCTGTGCCACCCATTTTGCTGCGCCGAAGGAATGCAGCTCGTTCAGCTGATCCAGGCGCGTCATTTCCACAAGTGCGTAGGAATACGCGACCGAGCTGTACAGCGAGTCAAAATAGCTGTCATCGGTCAGCGAGTATGCATCTGTGGCACCAAGGAATATCACGCATGCCGCCTCGGCGACGAGCGAGAGCAGTGCAAGAAAGCAAATGACCGCTACTATCGCCTTTGCCCAGCCTTTTCGTGTCAATGATTTCATTTTCTGTCCTCCAGTCTGTAACCCTGTCCCCATACGACGGTGATATACCGCGGGGATGACGGGTCGATCTCAAGTTTTTCGCGCAGGTGCCTTATGTGGACAGCCACCGTCCGTTCGTCTCCGCAGGAGTCGCCGCCCCACACGCGGCGGTATATATCCTTCGGCGAAAATACCTTTCCGGGCGACTCAAGCATCAGCCGCAGTATCTCATACTCGGTGGGCGTAAGCGTTAC
Organism: uncultured Anaerotruncus sp.; assembly: GCA_958414155.1. The sequence goes on from CATYWI010000020.1 coordinate 3,315, forward strand.
GGGGTCGCCGTCGAGCGTTACCTCGCGGCGCTCGGTGTCAAGCGTTATGCCGCCGACCGAAAGCACGTCCGGGTTCGGGGCGCCGCCTCCGAGCTGCATATACCGCCTCAGCTGTGAACGCACGCGCGCTATCACCTCGGCGGGGTTGAACGGCTTTGTCACATAGTCGTCGGCTCCCATATCAAGCCCGAGTATTTTGTCGCCGTCCTCGCTTTTTGCGGTAAGAAGGATCACCGGGACGTTTGATTCCCGCCGTATGGAGGCAAGGGCTGTAAGTCCGTCGGTGCCCGGCATCATTATATCGAGCAGGCAAAGGCTTATCCCTCCGCGCAGGACCGCGCTTATCGCCTCGGCGCCGTCGTGCGCCTCCACAACGCCGTAGCCCTGCGCGGTAAGAAATATCCTCAATGCCGAAACTATGTCGCTGTCATCGTCGCACACCAGTATGTTTATCATTGCGTCGTTCTCCGATCGTGTTTTCTGTACTATTATTATCGCATATTACGTCTTAAAGTTCAAGAGGCAAACGCCTTAAGATTTTATTAAGATGCACATACGTGCACTATAAACCTATTTATAATGCACTTAAGTGCATTATAAATAGGAAGAAAACCATATTGACAAACCCGTGGTTTTGTGCTAAAATATCATATGTAAAAATGTATGCACCGGGCGTCCGGCGTCCGGTGCTGGATTTTTTCATAGTATTTTTTAAGAAGGAGGTGCAATATGGAAACAAAAATAATCGTTACAGCGATCGTTGCCGCAGTTGTGGCTCTGATTGTCGGTGTGGGACTTGGTATCCTGTTCGGCATCCTTATACGCAAGCGCGTAGCCGAAAAGAAGATCGGTTCTGCCGAGGAAGAAGCCGAGAAGATCAAATCCGATGCCAAAATGGCGGCGACGTACGAGACTAACCGCATGATAGTGGCGGCTCAGAAAGAGATCAATCAGCAAAGAAGCGATTCCGAACGGGAAATAAAGGAAAGACGTGCCGAGATTACGCGCTCCGAGCGACGCCTTGCCTCCAAGGAAGAGACCCTTGACCGCAAGACTGAACAGCTTGACCGCAAAAATGACACGCTTGACCGCAAGCTCAAGGAAAACGAAGCGCTTCGCGCCGAGATAGCCGCGTCCCTTTCCGAACATCAGAAAAAGCTGGAAGCTATTGCGGGTCTCACTACTGCCGAAGCGAAGAGCGAGTTGATGGCAAGCCTTGAATCCGAAGCGAAGTATGACTTTGCACAGCGTTTGGATGAGCTTGAAGCTCAATTCAAGGACGAAGCCGAAACCAAGGCGCGCAATCTTATTTCTCTGGCGATACAGAGATGTGCCGCCGACCAGGTGGCAGAATCCACCGTTACCGCCGTTCCGCTGCCCAGCGAGGAAATGAAGGGCAGAATAATCGGACGCGAAGGCAGAAATATTCAGAAGCTTGAAACACTTACAGGTGTTGAGCTTATCATCGACGATACGCCCGAGGCGATAACGCTTTCCGGTTTCGATCCGGTAAGGCGCGAGGTCGCGCGTATAGCGCTTGAAAAGCTCATCGCAGACGGGCGCATCCATCCTGCCCGCATTGAGGAAATGGTGGAAAAGGCAAAACGCGAGGTCGAGGCAAGCATCAAGCAGGCGGGCGAACGCGCAACCTTTGAGGTGGGCGTTCACGGGTTGAATCCCGAGCTTGTAAAACTGCTCGGCAGACTCCGTTACCGTACAAGCTACGGTCAGAACGTACTGCGTCATTCGGTGGAGGTGGCATTCCTTGCCGGAATAATGGCAGAGGAGCTTGGAGAGGACGCCGCAACGGCACGCCGCGCGGGACTTCTCCACGATATCGGCAAAGCATTCCCGCATGATGTCGAGGGCACGCACGTTCAGATCGGCGTAAATGCGGCAAAGAAATTCAAGGAGAGCCGCGAGGTCATCCACGCTATCGAAGCTCACCACAACGATGTCGAGCCGACAACGGTCATTGCCGTGCTGGTACAGGCGGCGGATGCTATTTCGGCTGCAAGACCCGGCGCGAGACGCGAGGATCTTGAAAATTACATCAAGAGACTTGAAAAGCTTGAGGAGATTGCGGGCAGCTTCCCCGGTGTTGACAAAGCATATGCCATTCAGGCGGGACGTGAGATCCGCGTGATGGTAAAGCCGGAGGAGGTCAATGACGCGGGCATGAAGGTCATTGCACGTGACATGGCAAAAAAAATCAAAGACGAGGTCAAGTACCCCGGTCAGATCAAGGTGAACCTTATCCGCGAGAGCCGCGCGGTCGATTACGCAAAGTAACGGTCGGCGCTCCGCAAAAATCTTCGGGAGCGGCGTAACGAATGCCGCACGCCGATGCTATTGTGATTTTACTCACCCATCCTCCCTTACGGGATTTGATATATAGTTAACATAAAACCCCTTGGGCTGTACGCGGCTGTCGGAAACGGCGTCCGCATGAGTATAAATAGCAGTAACGCAACGGGAGTTAAAAAACTCAATTTGAGTTTTTTAACACCCCTTTATGTATCAGTTCCCCTCAGTGCCGGGGATGCTCATATTTTATCCGCTTTCAACATAGCGCGGACGGAGGATATCTGTGTGAGCACGGAATCCGGTGAGGTCCCGCCCTCTGATATGCGGCGCATAACGCACGCGTCGAGGTCTATCGCGGGATAAACATCCTCGCCGAAAAGCTCGCTGTATTCGCGGAACACCGACAGCGGAAGCTCCTCAAGCACCCTTCCCTCGCGTATGCAGCGTGCTACAAGCTCGCCGGATATCTTGTACGCCGCGCGGAATGGCATTCCCTTGGTCACAAGATAGTCCGCAAGGTCGGTCGCGTTGATGAATCCGCCCTGCGCCGCACGCTTCATGGCGTCGGGCTTTACCGTCATCGTCGCGATCATCGGGGTCATGACCGAAAGGCAGGTTCCCGCAGTCTCCACTGCGTCAAAAATGCTTTCCTTATCCTCCTGCATATCCTTATTGTAGGCAAGCGGAAGACCCTTCAGCACGGTCAGCAGAGCCATAAGGTCGCCGTAAACACGTCCGGTCTTGCCGCGGATAAGCTCCGCCATATCCGGATTTTTCTTTTGCGGCATTATGGAAGAGCCGGTCGTGTAGGCGTCCGAAAGTTCAACGAATCCGAATTCCCAGCTTGACCACAGCACCAGCTCCTCCGAGAGGCGCGAGAGGTGCATCATCAAAAGTGCGAGCGCCGAGCAAAGCTCAACGCAGAAGTCGCGGTCCGAAACTCCGTCAAGGCTATTGTTGCATATTCCGTCAAAGCCGAGCGCGGCAGCCTCGGCGCGGCGATCGGTCTCATATGTCGTTCCGGCAAGTGCGCAGCATCCGATGGGCGAGATGTTCATACGTGCGCGGCAATCGTGAAGTCTGCCGAGGTCGCGCATAAGCATCGCGGCGTATGCCATTAAGTGATGCCCGAAGGTTATGGGCTGTGCGCGCTGCATATGAGTGTAGCCCGGCATTATTGTGGCGGCGTGCTCCTCGGCGCGATTGCAAAGAACTGATATCAGCTCGCGCACCTGTCCTGCCGTGTCGTCGGCTTTGTCACGCAGGTACATGCGCGTATCAAGTGCTACCTGATCGTTGCGGCTGCGCGCCGTGTGCAGTCGTTTTCCCACGTCTCCGAGACGCTCTGTCAGCACCGTCTCAACGAACATATGTATATCCTCGGCGTTGGGATCGAACTGCAATGTCCCCGCTTCAAGGTCTGCAAGTATTCCCTCAAGCCCGCCGATGATCTTTTCGGCGTCAGCCTCCGGAATTATCCCCTGCGCGCCCAGCATTGCTGCGTGCGCCATGCTTCCGCAAATATCCTGGCGGTACATTATCTGATCGAACCGGATCGACGAATTAAAGTCATCCGCGGTCGCGTCGGTCATCCCTTCCGTCCTCCCCGCCCACATTTTTTTTGGACTCGGGTGAGGTTTCTGATGAATCGCATCCGTATACCCCGATGGTGGGGAGAGTGCGAATTCCGATCTACTGTCGCCGGATTGATTCATCTGAACATCATCATTGTTGTCGGGCATTTGTCGGTTTGGGGTCTTTTCGGTACAGCTATCGTTTGCCCCGCAGGGGAATTCAGTTGCGGTCATCATTTTTCCTCCGTTTTCCCATGCGGGAATTTTTCATTTTTTACAGCAGCTTGCCTGCATCGGAGAGCGCCTGCACCTTTACGGGCAGTCCGAAGAGGTTGATAAAGCCGTTAGCGTCTGTCTGGTCGTAGTCGCTTTCGCCGAATGTGGCGATCTGCTCGCTGTAAAGCGAATATTGGCTCCACACGCCTGCGTTTATGATATTGCCCTTATAGAGCTTTAGTTTTACCTTGCCGGTAACGCGCTCCTGCGTTTTATCAACGAACGCCGCAAGCGCCTCGCGCAGAGGTGTGAACCACTGACCGTTATATACAAGTTCGGCGTACGTTATTGCCAGCTTTTCCTTCTCGTGCATTGTCATTTTGTCAAGGCAGAGCGTTTCAAGCACCGAGTGCGCCTTATAAAGTATCGTTCCGCCGGGTGTTTCGTACACGCCGCGGCACTTCATGCCCACAAGTCTGTTTTCAACGATGTCGAGAATACCGATGCCGTTTTTGCCGCCCAGCTCATTGAGTTTGAGTATAATGTTTTTGGCGCTCATTTTTTCGCCGTCAAGCGCCACGGGAACGCCCGCTTCAAAATCAAGTGTTACGTATGTGGGGGCATCCGGGGCGTCCACGGGTGAAACGCCCATTTCGAGAAAGCCCTTTTTCTCGTACTGCGGCTCATTGCCGGTGTTCTCAAGGTCAAGTCCCTCGTGCGAAAGGTGCCAGAGGTTTTTGTCCTTGGAATAGTTCGTTTCGCGGTTTATTTTCAGCGACACATTGTGCGCCTCGGCGTAATCTATTTCTTCTTCACGCGATTTGATGCTCCACTCACGCCACGGAGCGATTATCGGCATTTCGGGGGCGAAGTGCTTTATCGTGAGTTCAAAGCGCACCTGGTCGTTGCCCTTGCCGGTGCAGCCGTGCGCTATGGCGTCGGCGCCCTCCTTTTTGGCGATATCAACAAGGTGTTTGGCAATGCATGGACGCGCATGACTGGTACCGAGCAGGTATTCCTCGTATTTTGCGCCCGCCTTCATGGTGGGGATTATGTAGTCGTCAACGTACTCGTCGGTAAGGTCGAGAACGTACAGCTTGGAGGCGCCTGTCGCAAGCGCTTTTTCTTCAAGTCCGTCAAGCTCGTCAGCCTGACCGACATCAGCCGAGACCGCTATGACCTCGCAATTGTTGTAGTTCTCCTTGAGCCACGGTATGATTATAGAGGTGTCAAGCCCGCCCGAGTAGGCAAGCACAACTTTTTTGATGTCTTTTTTGTTTATCATTTTTCCTGTCCTCCGGAATGGTTGTGTTTCATTATGTGTATTATTATACATCAAAAATCCGGTTTGTCAAGGGGTGTAACGAATATTTATTGATTATATGCGATATTTTGTGTATATACGCGAAGCAAACGTGCATATAATACAAATTGCTGTGCATAATGATGCATATATTCGTGCATATGGTGAATGCACACCGGCGGGGAATTCAGTTATAATAAGATTTCGAGGTTCAGTTACCCCGCCTCGCTAAGCCGCTTCGCGTCTTAGCCAAAGTTATTGTAATGATATACGCCGGCGGGGAATTCAGTTATAATAAGATTTCGAGGTTCAGTTACCCCGCCTCGCTAAGCCGCTTCGCGTCTTAGCCAAAGTTATTGTAATGATATACGCCGGCGGGGAATTCAGTTATAATAAGATTTCGAGGTTCAGTTACCCCGCCTCGCT
>CATYWI010000021.1 GCA_958414155.1 uncultured Anaerotruncus sp.
TTTTCTCCAAAAAAGTCAATTATATTCTCACGCTCGTTGTATCCGGGTTCATTACCGTCTATTGCGGCGTGCAGCTGATATACTATAAGTTTTTCTCCGGCTTTTTCTACTGGGACCTTATGGGCGAGGCAGGCAACGTGACCGCCTTCTGGCGTGAGACTCTCAGTACTATTTTTTCAAACTGGTACGGAGTGATACTCATCCTTATGCCCTTTGTGCTATATTGCATCTTCGGCAGAAAGCACCTTCCCGCCGAGCAGTCGGAGTGGGGACTTCGCGGAGTGGCGCTTGCCGCGGCATTCGTGCTTTTCCTCGGCGGCAGGGGTTTCGTTTCCTTCCATAAGGACGATTATGACGACAATTTCTATTACAGCTACGGCTACAATCCGACCGAAGCGGCAACGCGCTTCGGCGTTCTTACCGGCTTGCGGCTTGACACAAAGTATGCCCTCTTCGGCGTTCCGTCGCATCCCAATACAAATCCTTCGGGCACTATCACGACCATTGACCCGAACAATGTTTTTATACGTGAAACCACCTCTCCCGAGACCGATCCTCCGACGCCCGGCACGAGCGGCAGCGACACGCCGGCGACGACCGAAGATCCGCCGAAGCCTGTCGATACCAGCCCCAACGTGCTTGATATAGATTTTGACGCGCTTATAGCGAGCGCGACCTCGTCGGCGCTCAAGGATGCGCATTCCTTCTTCAAAAACCGTACTCCCACCAACAAAAACGAATATACCGGGCTCTTCAAGGGCAAAAACCTCATTCTTATGACGGTCGAGGCATGGGCGCCGGCAGCCATCGATGAAAAGCTGACCCCCACGCTCTGGAAGATGAAAAACGAAGGCTTCGTTTTTGAAAATTACTATTGCTCAAACTGGGGCGGAAGCACCGCAACGGGAGAGTATGCAGTTCTCTCGGGCAACTTTTACAACAGCGCAAAATGTCTTGCTTACAGCGCCGACACGCTTATGAAGTTTGCCCCCGGCAATATGTTCCGCTCGATAGGCTATAAGACCTACGGCTTCCACAATCACACCTACACCTATTACAGCCGCGACAAGTCGCACCCGAACATGGGCTACACATGGTACGGCATCGGCAACTGGGATAAATCGAGCCTCTTTTCGGATCAGTGGCCCAAGTCCGACCGTGAACTTGCCGTAAACACGCTTGATTATATCACGGCGGACGCGCCCTTCCACATCTACTATATGACGGTCAGCGGACACGCACTCCAGACGTGGGGCGGCAATGCCAACTCACGCGCGCACCGCTCCTTGGTCACATCGGCAGGACTCAACTACACCGACCAGAACGCGCTTTCATACATTGCCTCGCAGTACGAGGTCGAGCTTATGGTAAAAACGCTCATCGAGGAGCTTGACCGCAAGGGCATTCTTGAGGATACCGTGTTCGTCATGGCTCCCGACCACTACCCCTACCAGATATCCAATGATGCAAACGAGACATACTCGGCGCTTTCCGATCTTTACAAGATCCCGCTCACTTCCGATCCGTCCGGGATCGAGGGCAACTTTGACCTCTACCGCGCGCCGCTCGTCATCTGGTCGGCGTCGATGAAGAAGCCGGTCAAGGTCGAAAAGGTCTGCTCCGCCATCGACATCATGCCCACCGTATACAACCTCTTCGGAATGGACTATGATTCCCGCCTTATCACAGGGCATGACATTCTGTCCGACAGCGCGGGCTTTGTGCCGCTCAACTGCAACGGAGCCGGCGGCTCATGGCACTGGATAACCGATTACGGATCCTACAACACCAAAACCAAAAAATTCACTCCCGCACCCGGCGTCACGGTAACGGGCAGTCAGCTTGACTCATATATCAGAGCGAACAACTCCACCTGCACGCTTCTGCAGAAGTACTCAAAATATATCCTTAACGAGGATTACTACCGCAAGGTCTTCCCGAACGGCTGAGGAACGTCATTATGAAATACGCTCTTATAGGTTGCGGCAGGATAGCTCCCAACCACATTAAAGCCGCGCTCGCGGCAAAGGGACAGGAACTTGAAATATCCGCGATATGCGATCTTCTGCCCGAAAAAGCGGAGGCGCTTGCCGCAAGGTTCGAGCTTGGGTCGGTGCCGCGCTATACCGACTACAAAAAAATGCTTGCCGAAGTCTCGCCCGAGCTTGTTGCCGTGGCGACCGAAAGCGGCTCGCACGCCGCCGTTGCGCTTGATTGCATCGCGGCGGGCTGTAACGTGATAATAGAAAAGCCGATAGCGCTGTCGCTCTCCGACGCGCGGCGGGTCATCGCCGCCGCGGACGCCGCGGGCGTCCTTGTCTGCACCAACCACCAGAACCGCTTCAACCGTTCGGTCGCGGCGGCGCGTGAGGCGCTCGACTCAGGCAGGATGGGCAGGCTCATGCACGGCAGTGTTCATGTCATATGGGGACGCGACCGCGACTATTACGCCTCCGGCGACTGGCGCGGTACATGGCGCGCCGACGGTGGCGCGCTGATGAACCAGTGCATCCACGGCATAGACCTGCTTTGCTGGTTTATGGGCGGCAGACCCGCCGAGGTCACGGCGATGACGGCGCGTATGAATCACAGTTATATCGAAGCCGAGGACGTCGGCATGGCGCTCTTGCGCTTCCCGAACGGGGCGCTCGGCATGGTCGAGGGCACCGTCAATACCTATCACGCGGACATGGAGGAGACGCTCTTCCTTTTCGGCTCCGAGGGTACGGTAAAGCTCGGCGGCAAGGCGGCAAACAAGGTGGATTTCTGGCACATCGCCGGCGACAGCCGCGATGCCGCCGCGGTCAACGATGAGTCGGAGGCGGCTCTTCCCGGCGTGTACGGCAGGGGGCATGTTCCGCTTTATGCCGATGTGGTGGATGCGATCATGACGCACCGTCCGCCGCGCGTCACCGCGCTTGACGGTATGGGGGCGCTTGAGGTCGTGCTTGCCATTTACAAGTCCGCCGCCGAGGGCAGGACCGTAAGACTGCCGCTTGACGATTGTTCCACCATGGATTTTTGTGGAAGATTCGACTGTGTTGACTGATTCGCCTACTATCGGAGACGGGCGACTTGCCTCAATTATTGAAAATAATCAAAAATGTAAATTTAATTTTAACATCTCTATTGACAAAACCCTTTCTTCGCTGTATAATATAAACGCAAGTCGGAAAATTGACTTCGCGTAATTACGGAAAGAGGTATCTCATGTACACAGACAAGACCCTGGTCTGCAAGGAATGCGGACAAGAATTCACCTTCACTGCCAGCGAGCAGGAGTTTTACGCCGAGAAGGGCTTCACCAACGAGCCTCAGCGTTGCAAGGAATGCCGCGCAAAGCGTAAAAATGCCAACCATAACGGTACACGTCAGATGTTTGACGCAGTCTGCGCAGAGTGCGGAAAGCCCTGCAAGGTTCCCTTCGAGCCGCGCACCGATCGTCCCGTCTACTGCAGCGATTGCTTCAGAAATAGACAGCAGTGATCTCTCCCCCCAAAAACACGGATCGCCGCGCATTGCGCGGCGATCCGTGTTTTTGGCAACCGGACGGCGCGGCTTTGTGCGCTGCCGGGGAACAAAAACGATTGACTTTTATCACCTGTGGTGATATAATATATAAGTATACAAATTCTCCTGTCGGAAAGGAACCGGATTTATGAAAAAAACATATTCAAAACTTATGCTGATACTGCTTGCGCTCGTTATGCTCGCGCAGTGCTTTACGGCATGTAAAAATGATACGCCCCCTGCGGGATCGTCCGAGGCGGAAACCACCGAGGCGCCCGCGCCTACCGAGCTGATGCTCATCGGCGGCGACACGGTATACAATATAATCCGCAGCTCGTATGAAGAGGAACCCGTGCTTAACGCCATCAAAACGCTTCGCCAGACCATAACAAAGCTGTACGGCGACGCGTGGCAGGGACTCATCACCGAGGACTGGGAGCAGGGCGTCGGCAAAGATGATATAATCGACAACGACAACGCGGAGATTCTTATAGGCGTTACCAACCGCCGTGAGAGCCATACGGTCTACGAGTCTCTCGGCGAGGATGAGTACGCTATTCGCGTGGTCGGCAAAAAGCTCGTCATCGTCGGCAGTGACGAATACGCAACGGCTGAGGCGGTAAATGTGTTTACCGAGGGCTATGTTGCCGGCGGTGCTACCGCGACCGGCATGCTCAAGGTCGATGTGGCGCTTGACGTAAAGGGTACGGCGTCTCTGCGCAAGGTGCAGATCAACTCCGAGGCAAAATATCGCATAATGACGTGGAACCTCGGCTGCGAGGTAGGTAATGTCGATGATGCGCTTGAGGTCATGCTCAAGTACCTTCCCGATATCCTCTCCCTTCAGGAGTGCAATAAGGCGATACATACAAAGCTGATAAACCGTCTGCCCAAGTTCTATCAGGTCTCAACGCGCTTCCATTCCAACGGTAAAACGTATGTCTATACGCCTATAATCTATAACTCCGAGGTGCTCACTCTCAAGGAGGCGGGCGCCGAGTGGCTGCGCGACAGATACACAAAAACTAACACAAAATCGCTCGCATGGGCGGTGTTTGAGGACAAGGAAGGCGCACAGTTCGCCGTTATCGACTTCCACGGCGCTGTCTGCTCAAATGCCTACAAAGGCTATGAGAACTACACAAAGGCGCAGCTCAACGAGCAGTCGAGCGTCTGGCGCACCGGCAACGTAAATCAGGTACTTGAGGTGCGCGAGCGTATATTCGCCAAGTACGGCGATATCCCGCTCATGGTGAACGGCGACTGCAACTTCACAAGCACCTCCACACAGTATAAGCAGATCACGGATTCCGGAATGTACGATGCGGAATTCACAGCGCGTCTCGGCACCGTGACCGGCTTCAAGACCTACTTTGATTACGGCACGCCCATCAAAACCGGTCCGAGCATCGACCACATCTTCGGCGTGAACGGCATCGACTTTGTTGAGCATTACATCGTGCGCGACAAGCTGGTGCTTACCGCCTCCGACCACTGCCCGGTGTATGTGGATTTCAATCCCAAAAAGCCCTGACGGATTTACGAGAAAGAAACCCGAATGATGAAAAAAACGCTTTTCAGGTACGCCGTCCTGCTTATGGCGGCGCTTACGGTGCTTCCCGCAGTGCTTGCGGCATGCACCAAAAACGAAGGACCCGAGGTGAGCACGCCGATCGTGACCACCGAGGCGCCGGCGCCTGCCGAACTGGTCCTGTTCGGCGGCAGCGAGACATACAACGTTATCCGCGGCACATATGCCAACGAATCGGTGCTTGACGCGCTCAAAAAGCTCCGCAAAGCCATCGCCGCAAAATTCGGCGATATCTGGCAGGGCATTACGACCGAGGACTGGGAGCAGGGCGTCGGCAAGAATGATATTGTGGACAACGACAACGCGGAGATACTGGTCGGTCTCACCAACCGCCGCGAGAGCCACACGGTATACGAGTCTCTCGGCGAGAACGAATATACCATCCGCGCGGTCGGCAAAAAGCTCGTCATCATCGGCAGCGACGATTATGCCACCGTCCAGGCGCTGACCGGGTTCATATCCAGATACATCGAGCCGTCCGGGGCTGATAAGCTCGTCATGTCCGCCGACACAAATGATATGGGCACGGCGTCCCTGCGCAAGATCCCGATAAACGAAAATGCCGAATACCGCATAATGTCGTGGAACCTCGGCGGCGGCATCGGAAACGCCGATGACGCGCTTGAGATAATGCTGCGCTACCTGCCGGACATTTATTCGCTCCAGGAATGCAGCAAAAAGATACACACAGGGCTTATTGCAATTCTCCCCGAGTATTACAAGACCGCAACAAAGCTCCATAATGACGGCGCTACATATGTTTATACGCCTATAGTGTACAACACAAAGGTGCTGACGCTCAAGGATTCCGGTGCAGAGTGGCTGCGCGACAGATACACCGGAACAAACACCAAATCGCTTGCATGGGCGGTGTTTGAGGGCAAAAACGGCGAGACCTTTGCGCTCATCAACTTCCACGGCGCGATCTGCTTCAATACCTATAAGGGCTTTGAAAACTATACAGCCGCCGAGCTTGCAAAGCAGGTGAACGAATGGCGGCAGGGCAACGCGCGTCAGCTTCTTGAGGTCCGCGACCGCATACGCGCACAGTACGGCGAGATACCGGTCATGATGAACGGCGACTGCAACTTCAATGCTTCGTCGGCGGCGTACAAGATACTCACCGCAGGCGGGATGAAGGACGCGGAGTTCACCGCGCGCCTCGGTAAGGATACCGGCTTCAAAACCTACTTCCCGTTCGGCTCGACCAAGGTACAGACCGGAGCGAGCATCGACCACATCTTCGGCACCGCCGAGGTGGATTTTGTGGAGCACAGGATAGTACGCACCTCCCCGGTGCTTACGGCATCCGACCACTGTCCCGTGTATGCCGATTTCAATCCGAGCAAGAAATGAAATGATTATTTAATATATGGGGCTGTTAAAAAACTCGATGTTTTTAACAGCCCCTCAAAAATGCCGGTCAGGATCCCGGCATTTTTGATGCGATCTTGGTCGGTTTTGCCGCCCCGTGTCTTTGTTTTTTGCTTTCTTGGCGGCAAAACGGCGGTGTTCAGCCGCCGAGACCAATGTCGTCGGGATCGTTAAAAAATCAAATTGATTTTTTAATGACCCGATAATTAAAATCGCCCGCGGACAATAAAACTGTTGACCTTTCCCAAAATGTGTAGTATAATTAACTTGGATAATTATAAAAATCGACCGGGCGGAAAGGAAGATGCCGAAAAATGACCGAAGATATCAATAAAGACGGAATATACGCGGATTTTCTTGCCCGCGCCGACGCATTCGTTGCGTCGCTGATGGCAGGGTACGAGCCAAAGCATTTCCGTGGCAGTAAGGTGATACATGACTGCGTGTGGGGAACGGTCATGCTCTGCCCGTGGGAGCTGCAGATAATAGATTCGCCGCTTTTCCAGCGCATGCGCCGCATAAATCAGTTGGGACTTGCAATGACCACATACCCCTCGGCGCACCATTCGCGCTTTGAGCATACGCTCGGCGTGCTGTCGGTAACTACCAAAATGATATCCCGTATAAATCAGGATGAAAGCGCCGATGCGCTTCCGCCCTCTGCCGCACCCGACGAGCACCGGCGCAAGATCCCGCCGCGCGACGTCCGGCTTCTGCGCCTTGCGGCGCTGCTGCACGATCTGGGGCATTGCTTTTTCTCGCACCTGTCCGAGTCGTATTACGGACGCACCGAGGAAATGACCGCGCTCATACGCGAGAACGCCGTGTTTTCCGGCGCTCAGCCGCATGAGATATTCGGATTTATAATAATTAACACTCCCACGTTCCGCAATTTTTTTGCAAAAAAGACCGATTTCCCGCTTGACGGCGAGGATGCGGACGTTCTGCTTGAGACCGTGGGCAGGATGATAGTCGGCGCTCCCGTGCCGCTGCGCTGTGAGGACGGCGGGCTTTTGCGTCCCGCTTATCTTACCGACATGATAAACGGGCGCTTTGACGCCGATTCGCTTGACTACCTGCGCCGCGATACCTATGCCACGGGGCTGGCGCTGACCTATCATATCGACCGCGTGCTGTATAAGCTCTGCCTTGCCGACCGCGAGGCGACGCTTCCGGACGGTCGTAAGATCATCGAGCGCCACCTTACCGTTCCGGTTTCCGGAATATCAACGGTCGAGGAAATGGTGTTTTCAAAGCTGATGCTGACGCGGTATATCTATCAGCACCAGAAGGTCATAGCCGTTGAATCGCTCGTGGGCGACGTCGTGGCGGGAATGCGGTATAACGGAAGGCTCGTGCACCCGTGCGATTTCCTTTATTTCTGCGATGCAGATATCCTCTCGCTCGGCATGAGCGGGGCGGATCCCGCATTCAGACTGCCGGCATCGGAATTCCGCCTTGACGCTACCACCTCGCTTACGACGGGAAGGGTCATACGCCGCATACTTGAGCGCGATCTGCCGAAAAAGGCGCTGCTTGTAAACCGCGGAGTACTTTGCGGGAAAAACGGCGCGGCGAGCAAGGAAGAGCTTGGCACGGCGGTGACGCTTATGCAGTCGATGACCGACCTGCGTCAGGCAGTGCGGGACGAGGCTGCGGATATCGCGCGCAGGCTCGGCATGCCGGAGCCGGAAATATACGATATACACATTTCGGTGCCTAAGTTCCGCATGTCCAAAAACTTTGACGGCGCTACCGTTGTGACATACGGCGGAGGCTTTGCACGTATGTCCGATATCGTCGATCTTAACGACTGGGCAAGCGATTTTGCTGCCGACTCCTACAACGCATATGTCTTTGCGGGGCCCGAATATCTCGTCCCCGTGGGGCTTGCCGCCTATCGCGTGCTTACCGCGCGCGGAGTTCAGCTTGACCGCGGACGCGTGTTTGAGGGACTCAAATCCGCTGCCGACATCGAAAAGGCGGCTGGGATAATAGGCGCCTGAGGCGTTCGGACGCTGATTTTCTGAAAGGAACGATATTTTGTCAAAGCTGTCATGGAAGGGCGGGGCGATGCTTTCGCCGCTGCCCGTGGTAATAGTCACCTCGGGAGGTGACTGCATAAAGGACGGCGCCGCGGTGCCGTCAGGCTATGCGCCCAACGCCGTTACCGTGGCGTGGTGCGGCATCGCCTGCACCCAGCCGCCCGTCGTTTATATCTCTCTGCGTCCGTCGCGTCATTCGTATAAGATAATCGAGGAGACGGGCGAATTCACAATAAATCTCGTGACATCCGCAATGGTGCGCACAGCCGACGGCTGCGGCGTTTTTTCCGGCAGGGATGTGGATAAATTGAAAAAGTTTGCGCTCGCTACCGAGCCTTCGGCTACCGGTACCGTGGGCTGTCCATCGCTTGCCGCCTCGCCGCTCACGCTCGACTGCCGCGTCATGCGTAAGATCCCGCTCGGAACGCACGATATGTTTCTGGCAAACGTGCTGGGCGTCGGAGTCGATCCCGCATTGGTGGACAGCGCGGGCAAGCTGCACCTTGACCGCGCGCGTCTTGCCGCATATTCGCACGGGGACTACTTTGAACTGGGCAAAAAAATAGGGGATTTCGGCTTCTCTGTGCGAAAAAAAACGCGCGGAGGGGCA
>CATYWI010000022.1 GCA_958414155.1 uncultured Anaerotruncus sp.
GGCGCGGCGCGGTCATACGCAAGCACGGCATGGAGGATGTTGAGGGCAAGCCGTATCTGTTGCTCGTCACGCATTCTTCAATGGTGGATTTCAACATCATGCTGCGCGCCACACACCCGCAGCCCGTAAACAACGTTATGACGCTTGAGGGCTTCAATACATACTCGCTGCCGCTCATGAAGCGCCTCGGTGTGCTTGCCAAGCGCAAATTCATACATGACATAAACCTCATACGCAATATAAAATACTGCGTTGACAAGCTCGGCACGGTGTTCGTGCTTTTCCCGGAGGCGAGATATTCGCTTGACGGCTGCACCTCGTACCTGCCCGATTCGCTCGGTTCGCTGGCAAGGATGCTCCGCGTTCCGGTCGTGACCCTTGCCATACACGGGAATTTCATCACCTGCCCGCAGTGGAACAAGATAAACAAGGGCAACTATGTCGAGGCGGACATGACCTGTATTGTCAGCGCCGAGGAGACGCGCACGCTTGGCAGGGACGAGATCAACCGCCGCATACGCGAGAGTTTCAGCTATGACGATTTCCGCTGGCAGCGCGAGCACGGGGTGATCATCGACCATCCGGAACGCGCAAAGGGGCTTCATTCGCTGCTTTATAAATGCGCGCGGTGCGGAACCGAGGGCAGGATGGAGTCCGGCGGCTCCGAGCTGTGGTGTCCCGACTGCGGCGCACGCTGGGAGATGAAGACCGACGGCTCGCTTGCCGCGACCGACGGCAGGGAGACGGTGTTCCCGCATATCCCGGACTGGTCGGCGTGGGAGCGCGAGTGCGTTCGACGCGAGATACGCGACGGGAGCTACCGCTTTGAGGACCGCGTGCGTATCGAGACTCTGCCGGGTTGGAGGAGGTTTTACAGCCAGGGGGATGGAAGGATCATCCAGACTCCCGCGGGGACCGTTATCGAGGTGCCTGATTATTACGGGCATGGGAGCGTCACCATAACGAAAAAGCCCGACGAGCTTGACAGCGTGCATATCGAATACGATTATCTCGGCAGGGGCGACTGTGTGGATATCTCCACGCAGGACGACAGCTTCTGGTGCTACCTTTCAAAGCGCGATGCGATAACCAAGCTGTCATTTGCCACGGAGGAGATATACTCATGGGCAAAGGAAGTCAGAAAAGAGGCGCTTGCCGCCGGCGACTGACAGCCGCGGAGGTATATAAGAGGTATATAATTATTATGTGGATCCCGTCCGCCGACGGGATCTGTGTATTTATACGGGATGCCGGCTTGCGGTCTTTCCGCGCCGCTTTTTTCCACCTTTGCGCCTTGTGTCTTTTTGCACAGTTTTTCACCCTCGCAAAGGTGCGAATATTGGTGTCTTTTTTTCACGAAATATGTCGTCATGGGATTGACAGTTTTATAACGAAGTGATATAATTATCTTATAATGCGCGTGGTGTGCGTTGACGGCGATTTCAGCCCGAATTTTGTCCGAAAACAGGTAAAATCGCCAAAAATCACCGCATAGCGCGAAAAAGCGATTCATTATTAAAAATCTTTTATACAAGAAAGAGAGAAGAAAAATGGAATACCGTATCGAACACGATTCTATGGGCGAAGTCAAGGTTCCCGCCAATGTATACTGGGCGGCACAGACCGAAAGAAGCCATGAGAACTTCAACATCGGCGTTGGTATCGAGACCATGCCGCAGGAGATCATCCACGCCTTCGGAATACTCAAAAAGGCAGCTGCCGTTGCCAACAGTGAGCTGAAGCCCGCAAAGATGACAGCCGAAAAGCTCGACGCAATTTCCAAGGCATGCGACGAGGTCATTTCCGGCAAGCTGAACGCCCACTTCCCGCTCGTGGTATGGCAGACGGGTTCCGGCACACAGTCCAACATGAACGCCAACGAGGTCATTGCAAACCGCGCAAACGAAATTGCCGGCACAAAGCTCTGCCACCCCAATGACGATATCAACATGAGCCAGTCCTCCAACGATACCTTCCCCACCGCAATGCACATCGCCGCGGTCATCGCCATCGAGGATAAGGTCATTCCCGCCATCGACCTGCTCGTCTCCACCTTCAAGAGACTTGAAAAGGAAAACGAGGGCATCGTAAAGAGCGGACGCACCCATCTTCAGGATGCAACGCCCATCACCTTCTCGCAGGAGATCTCGGGTTGGAGATCCAGCCTTGAGAAGGACAAAAAGCTGCTTGAGATCGCTCTTCCCGAGCTTAAGGAGCTTGCACTCGGCGGCACTGCCGTCGGTACCGGTCTTAACGCTCCCGCAGGCTTTGACGTAAGAGTCGCCAAGGCTGTTGCCGACCTCACCGGCAAGGATTTCGTTACTGCCGAAAACAAATTCCACGCTCTCACCTCCAAGGACGAGATCGTCTTCGCACACGGTGCCCTCAAGGCTCTTGCCGCAGATATGATGAAGATAGCAAACGATGTCCGTTGGCTCGCCTCCGGTCCGAGACTCGGTCTTGGTGAGATCACCATTCCCGCCAATGAGCCCGGCTCCTCCATCATGCCCGGTAAGGTGAATCCCACCCAGTGCGAGGCTGTTACAATGGTTGCCGTACAGGTAATGGGCAACGACGTTGCCGTAGGCATGGCTGCCTCACAGGGCAACTTCGAGCTGAACGTATTCATGCCCGTCAGCGCCTACAACTTCCTGCAGTCAGCGCGCCTGCTTGCCGAGTCCATCGTGTCCTTCAACAACAACTGCGCCGTCGGCATAATCGCCAACAAGGACAAGATGTACAACAACCTGCATAATTCTCTTATGCTCGTTACCGCGCTTAACCCCTACATCGGCTACGAGAACGCCGCCAAGACCGCTAAAAAGGCTTACAACGAAAACATTTCTCTTAAGGAAGCGTGCGTATCTCTCGGATTCCTCACCGCTGAGAAATTCGACGAGGTGTTCCATCCCGAACAGATGGTCTGATCGTCAGGCTTCCGGCTTTGGGGGTGCTGTCTTTGACGGCATCCCCGAAAGCGCTATTAAATAAGGCGCCAAAAGCTAATATCAAGTCAGAAAGGAATCAAAACATGGTATTCAGTTATTATCCCGGATGCACCCTGCGCACCAAGGCGAAGGAGCTTGACCGCATGGCGCGCAACGCCGCGGCAGCCCTCGGCATTGAGCTTCGCGAGGTTCCGGAATGGCAGTGCTGCGGCGGTGTGTATCCCACCCCGACCGATGCTGTCGCCACCCGCCTTTCCTCGGTGCGTGCGCTCATGGCTGCACGCGAAGCGGGAACGCCCCTTGTTACCGTTTGCTCCGCCTGCTACAACGTTATCAAGCGCGTCAACGAGGATATGAAGAACAACGAGGAAATAAGAAACAAGGTCAACAACTATATGAAGAACGACGTCCCCTACTGCGGCGAGGTTAAGGTGTATCACTACATAGAACTTCTTCGCGACGTAGTAGGCTACGGCGAGCTTGCCAAGAAGGTGGTAAATCCCCTGAAGGGCGAAAAGATAGGCGCATACTACGGATGTCTTCTGCTCCGTCCCGGCAAGGAGCTTATGTTTGACGATCCCGAGAATCCCGAAGCGATCGAGGGACTCATCCGCGCCCTCGGCGCCACTCCGGTAAAATACGCACAGCGCAACGAGTGCTGCGGCGGATATGTGACGCTTGAGGATAAAAAGTTCGCGGAAAAGAGAAGCCACATAATCACCGCGTCCGCCTCGGGCGAGGGAGCCGACAGCCTTATCACGGCATGTCCTCTCTGCATGTACAACCTTAAGGTGAACGGCGGCGGCGAGCTTCCCATTCACTATTTCACCGAACCGCTTGCCCGCGCCCTCGGCGTGGCTGACAAAAACTGAGGTGTACGCATGAATAACAACAAAGAAAACGAGACCGCCGCAAAGATCGTTGAAATAAGCGGCGTGAATACGCGCAAGTGCATGAAGTGCGGCAAATGCTCCGCCACATGCCCTGCCTACGGCGAGATGGAATACCATCCGCACCAGTTCGTATATATGGTCGAGCACGGCGAGACGGATAAGCTGTTTGCCTCCGAGTCGGTATGGAAATGCCTTACCTGCTTTGCCTGCGTGGAAAGATGTCCGCGCGGCGTTGAGCCGGCAAAGCTGATCGAGGCGGCGCGTGCGCTGATGGTCCGCCGTCAGGGTCAGAACCACCTGCACGACGACGATATCCCCGCGCTTCTTGACCCCGAGCTGCCGCAGCAGGCGATAGTCAGCGCGTTCAGAAAATACAAGGGCTAAGGAGAACAGAAAATGCACAGAATAGGCGTATTTGTATGCTGGTGCGGATCAAACATCGCCGCGACCGTTGATGTTCACGCGGTTGCTGAGGCTATGAAAAGCGAGCCGGGCGTTGTATTTGCACAGGATTACCAGTACATGTGTTCCGAGGGCGGTCAGTCCCTCATCATAAACGCGATAAAGGATCACTTCCTTGACGGCGTGGTGATATGCTCCTGCTCGCCGAGAATGCACGAGGCGACCTTCCGCAAGACCGCCGCAAGAGCCGGACTCAACCCCTACATGGTCGAGGTGGCAAACATCCGCGAGCATTGCTCATGGATACATAAGGACAAGCCCGAGGCGACCGCAAAGGCGATAGTGCTTGCCCGTACCGCAGTGGCAAAGGTTCAGCTTGATGCACCTCTTACCGCCGGCGAAAGCCCCGTCACCAAACGCGCGCTCGTCATCGGCGGCGGTATCGCAGGTATTCAGTCGGCGCTTGATATTGCCGATGCCGGATACGATGTGGATATCGTTGAAAAGCTGCCGACCATCGGCGGACATATGGCTCAGCTCGACAAGACCTTCCCGACGCTTGACTGCTCTGCGTGTATCCTCACACCTAAGATGGTGGATGCGGCGCAGAACGAGCATATCGGTCTTTACACTTACAGCGAGGTCGAGTCGGTAAAGGGCTTTGTGGGCAACTTTACTGTAAAGATTAAAAAGAAAGCCCGCTTTGTCGATGCGACTAAGTGCACCGGCTGCGGCGTCTGCACCGAGGGATGTCCCTCACGCAAGTCGCCCTCCGAGTTCGATATGAACCTCTGTAACCGCGGCGCTATCTATATGCCCTTTGCGCAGTCGATCCCGAAGGTGCCGGTCATCGACACCACAGCTTGCATTCACTTCAAGACCGGCAAGTGCGGTCTTTGCAAGCTGAAATGCTCCGCGGGAGCCATCGACTTTGAGCAGAAGGACGAAGTGATCGAAAAGCAGTACGGCGCCATCGTCGTCGCTACCGGCTTTGATATGATAAATCCCTCCCGCTACGGCGAGCTGGGCTATGCCGACAACAAGGACGTCATCACCTCGCTTGAGCTTGAGCGTCTTATGAACGCCGCAGGTCCCACCAAGGGCATTCTGCTCCGTCCCTCCGACGGCAAGCACCCCAAGACCATCGTCTTCGTGCAGTGCGTCGGATCAAGATGCGATGCCTCCAAGGGCAAGACCTACTGCTCCAAGATCTGCTGTATGTACACCGCAAAGCATGCGATGATGATACGCGAGAAATATCCCGATACCGATGTACACGTCTTCTACATAGATGTACGTACCCCCGGCAAGAACTTTGATGAGTTCTACCGCCGCGCGGTCGAGCAGTACGGCGTTGATTACATCAAGGGCAATGTCGGCAAAGTCTCCCGCAAGGGCGACAAGCTGGAGGTCCAGGGCGTTGATCTTATCGCGAACCGTCAGGTCATGATAGACGCCGACCTCGTGGTACTTGCCGCGGCTATCGAGCCGTCGGCGGGCGCACGTCGCATTGCCACCATGCTTACCGCAAGCATGGATACGAACGATTTCTTTACCGAGGCGCACGCAAAGCTGCGTCCCGTGGAAAGCCCCACCGCGGGCGTCTTCCTCTCCGGCGTATGCCAGGGGCCGAAGGACGTTCCCGAGACTGTCGCACAGGCATCTGCGGCAGCATCAAAGGTCATCGCTCTTCTCTCCAAGGATAAGCTCACCGGCAACCCCTGCGTGGCTCATTCCGACGAGATGATGTGCAACGGCTGCTCAATGTGCCAGAATGTCTGCCCCTACGGCGCTATCAGCTATGAGGTGCATCAGTTCCGCATCGCGGGCAAGATGGTAGATCGCCGCGTGGCTGTCGTCAACGAGGCTGTGTGCCAGGGTTGCGGCGCCTGCACCGTTACCTGCCCGTCCGGCGCTATGGACCTCAAGGGCTTCGCCAATAAACAAATTCTTGCGGAGGTGGATGCTATATGTCGCTGACCAACGTTAATGAAAAAGAAAACGCAGCCGCAACGACCGGCGAGGGCTTTGTGCCTACGATAGTTGCGTTCTGCTGCAACTGGTGCTCTTATGCGGGAGCCGACCTTGCGGGAACGAGCCGTCTCTCATACCCCGCCAACGTAAAAATAATCCGCGTACCCTGCTCCTGCCGCGTAAACCCCATATTCATTATGCGCGCGTTCGAGCGCGGCGCCGATGGCGTTATCCTTTGCGGATGCCACCCCGGCGACTGCCACTATTCGACCGGTAACTACTATGCCCGCCGCCGTATGACCCTGCTCTTCTCGATGCTCAACTACCTCGGCATCGAAAAGGAGCGCACCCGCGTTGAATGGGTCTCCGCTGCGGAAGGCGTAAGATTTGCCGCCGTTATGAATGACTTTGTGAAGACGATCACAGAGCTGGGAGAAAATAAAAAGTTGAGGGATCTGAGATGCAAGGAAAATCTGAACTGATAAAGAACCGGGTCGCGGAGCTTCTCTCCGAGGGCAAGGCTCAGCGCGTTCTGGGCTGGGTGCGCGGCGAGTTCGACTGGGAACGCACCCCTGCCGTCTTTGAGACCCCCGAGGAATTCAATGCAAACTTCATATATGATGAATTCTGCGGCGCAAACCTCTGCAAATACCTGATAAACGCCTGCAAAAAGGACGGCGTAACGCTTATTCTTGCCAAGCCCTGCGATACATACGGCATAAACATGCTCCTCAAGGAGCACCGCGTGCCGCGCGAGAAGGTATACATTCTCGGTATCGGATGTTCGGGCAAGGCGGATATAAACAAGATCCGCGATATGGGTATACGCGGTATCACCTCTGTCGAGGACGGCGAGGGAGACGAGCTTACGGTGCACACCCTTTACGGCGACAAGACCGTAAAGAAGAATGACGTAAAGCTCATGAAGTGCCTTACCGACGGCAAGAGAGTACACGTCGTGAACGACGAAGTGATCTGCGACGAGGGTAACAATCCCGACGCCGCCGACCGCATGGCTGAGGTCGAAAAGCTGGAGGCAATGACGCCCGACGAGAGATTTGCATTTTGGCGCGGTGAGCTTTCCCGCTGCATCCGCTGCAATGCCTGCCGCAACGTATGCCCCGTGTGTACCTGCGAAAAGTGCGTTTTCGACAACGACAATTCCGGTATCGCGTCCAAGGCTCCCACTACGGATTTTGAGGAGAATATGTTCCACATCATCCGCGCCTTCCATGTTGCCGGACGCTGCACCGACTGCGGCGAGTGCTCGCGCGTATGTCCCGAGCATATTCCGCTCCATCTTCTGAACCGTAAATTCATCAAGGATATCGACAGCCTGTGGGGAGACTTCCAGGCAGGTTCCGATTCCGAGACACGCGGACCTCTCACCGCCTTCACCGAGGGCGATGCCGAGCCGGGTTCGAACCTTAAATAAGGAGGGAAGATCAGATGAAAAAGATAAAAACCTCCGCGCTTGACCGCCTGTTTGCGGCGATTGCCGCAACTCGCGAGCTTTACCTCCCCGTGAAGGGCGAAAAGGAAGTTTCCTATAAGCTCTGGAGCGAGGGGACCGAGTATGCCGCCGACGCGCTGAACACCGTAAGATCCCCCAAGGATCTCTTCTTCCCGCAGAGCGAAAACCTCTACGCGATGAAGACAACAGAGGGCGGCAGAAAGATAGAGCTTGTGGACAACAGCTGCACGGGCAGTGACTTTGCCGTGTTCGGTGTGCGCGCCTGCGATGCCGCCAGCTTCGGTATTCTTGACCGTGTGTTCCTTTCCGATCCCGCAGATGCCTACTACAAGGCGCGCCGCGAAAAGAGCGTCGTCATCACCGTTGCCTGCGGCGCGCCCGAGACCTCGTGCTTCTGCCACACCTTCGGCATAGACTCCGCCGAGCCTGCGGGCGATGTTTCCTGCATTTTTGCCGGCGACAGCCTCTATCTCGACGCAAAGACCGAAAAGGGCGCGGCTCTTCTTGAGTCTCTGGGCGTTCTTGAGGACGCGGCGGACGCCGACCTCGGCGCCGTGGAAACAGCCAGAAACGAAGCCCGTGAGAATCTTGCAAAAACTCCGCTTTACGACCTCACCACCGAGGGCTTCGGAGCGGGCAAGACGATGGACCTCTTCAATTCACCCAAGTGGGCAGAGCTTTCCGAGGCGTGCCTCGGCTGCGGCACCTGCACCTTTGTATGCCCCACCTGCCAGTGCTATGACATACGCGATTACGACACGGGCAGAGGCATCCAACGTTATCGCTGCTGGGACTCCTGCATGTACTCCGGCTTCACGCTCATGTCCGCAGGTCAGCCCAGACTTACACAGGTCGAGCGCTTCCGTCAGAGATTCATGCACAAGCTGGTATATTACCCCGATAACAATGAGGGCATATTCTCCTGCGTCGGCTGCGGCAGATGCGTTGTAAAGTGCCCGCAGCATCTTAACATAGTCAAGGTCATCAAGACACTGGGAAAGGAGCAAAAGTAATGGATCGCAATCTTCTTTTCCCGCATATCGGCGTTGTTACCGATATTCGCCGGGATACCCCCGATGTAAAGACCTTCCGCGTAAACGCTCCCGGCGGAGGAAAGTGCTTTGAGCATATCCCCGGCCAGTGCGCCATGCTTTCCATCCCCGGCAAGGGCGAGGCGATGTTCTCTATAACCTCGTCGCCCACAAACCGCGAGTATATGGAATTCAGCATCAAGAAATGCGGGTGCCTCACCACATGGCTCCATCTCATCGAGGTGGGTCAGGAGTTGACCATCCGCGGTCCCTACGGCAACGGCTTCCCCGTTGACACCGAGTTCGCGGGCAAGGACCTTGTG
>CATYWI010000023.1 GCA_958414155.1 uncultured Anaerotruncus sp.
TACTAGACAGCCGACTATCCTCAGTACCCAGCCGTAGAGCGTCACCGTCATGGGAAAGGCGATCAGATATCCTATAAACAACAGTCCGAAGCCCATCAACCGTTACCGTTCTCCTGCGACTTGGCGCCGCAGCATTTTTTGTACTTCTTGCCGCTTCCGCACGGGCATGGGGCATTACGGTCGATCTTATCGGCATGCGGCATAGATATCGACGACAGCTTTTTGTTTTGCTCGGCGCTGCGCCCCATACGCATATTCTTTATCATCTCGGGGGTAATGACTATAACCTCCGGAATGCGCTCGGTAAGCATCTCGCGTGCCGTTTTGTCTCTTATCTCGGTTATAAGATCGCCGAACATGTTTGAACCGAGGAATTTATATTCTGTGAGCGGATCCTTGTGAGCGTAAGACTGGAGCATTACGTTCTGCTTGAGATTTTCCATGTCGTCGATATGATCCAGCCACATTTCATCAATGTTATGCAGCAGTGTATTGCGTTCAAAACGATGGAAACGGTCGCTGCCTACCTCCGCCTCACGTTTTTCGTAAAGCTCCGCCGCATTTTTCTGGAGCAGCTCTGTCATTTCTCCGGCGGTCACGTGCGCCAGTTCGTCAGCAGTATAGTTGAGGTCCTCCTCATGGCAGACCCATCCGAGATATTTCCGGCGCAGTCCGTCTATATCCCAATCGCTCTTGTCGGCGGACGAGGTGGCATTTTCAACCGATTCCGCGATCGTAGAGGCTATCATATTTTTTATCTGTCCCGAAAGATCGCCCTCATACAGTATCTCATCGCGCTGCTGATATATCGTTTTTCTCTGCTCATTGAGAACATCGTCGTATTCAAGAACATTCTTTCTTATCTTGAAGTTGCGGCTTTCAATACGCTTCTGCGCACTTTCGATAACATTTGAGAAGAGTCTGATATTCTGCGACATGTCGCCCGATTCATCGGTAAGATTTGACGCAAGCGCCGAAAGCCTCTGCAGTCTTGCGGGATCGGCAAACAGACGCATAAGATCATCCTGAAGGGAGATGAAAAACGTTGATTCTCCGGGGTCGCCCTGACGTCCGGATCTGCCGCGAAGCTGATTGTCAATACGACGGCTTTCGTGACGCTCCGAGCCTATGATATAAAGTCCGCCCGCCGCCAGCACCTTTTCGCGATCCGGCTTTATTTCTTCCTTGTACTTATCGTAGTACATACGGAATGTATTGCGTGCATTTTTGATATCCTGATCTTCGGTCGGCGCAGTACCTGTTGAAAGCGCTATAAGCTCCGGACGAAGTCCCATACGCGTCATTTCCTGCTTCGCCATATGCTCAGGGTTTCCGCCAAGCATGATGTCGGTTCCTCGTCCTGCCATATTTGTGGCTATCGTAACGGCGCCGGCGCGTCCGGCTTCTGCTATGATGTCCGCCTCGCGCTCATGATTCTTTGCGTTGAGAACATTATGCTTCACGCCGCGTGCCTTGAGCATTCTTGAAAGCAACTCGGATTTCTCGACTGACGCAGTACCCACAAGTACAGGCTGGTTCTTCGCTCTGCACGCTTCAACGAGTGCGATAACGGCGCGGAACTTAGCCTCCTCATCGGTAAATATCCTGTCAGGGTGATCTACCCTTATCATAGGCTTGTTTGTGGGAACTTCACCAACGTCAAGACCGTATATCTCGCGGAACTCCTCTTCTTCGGTCATTGCCGTACCGGTCATACCCGAGAGCTTGTGATACATGCGGAAATAATTCTGTATCGTGACAGTCGCCGTGACCTTCATTTCGGACTGAACATTCACATGCTCCTTTGCCTCAAGCGCCTGATGCAGACCGTCCTGATACCGTCTTCCGGGCATAAGTCTGCCTGTGAACGGGTCAACGATTATTATTTCTCCGTCCTTTACAACGTAGTCGATATCTCTTTTCTTGACACCGTAAGCGTGGATAGACTGATTGACATTGTGCGCTATACTTGCGTTTTCCGGGTCGTTGAGATTTTCTATACCGAAAAATTCTTCAATCTTTTTGGCTCCGCGCGGCGTAAGAACGGCGCTCGAATGCTTCTCATCAACGATATAGTCGAAATTCTCGTCGTCGGTCTCGGCTTTGGTGTCGATCTCCTTTATTACCTTTTTGGAGAGCTTGCGCACCGCCGCGTCGCATTTTTCATATATGTCGGTCGATTTTCCGCTCATACCCGAAATGATAAGCGGCGTACGTGCCTCGTCGATAAGAATGGAGTCCACCTCATCGATTATTGCAAAATTGTGCCCGCGCTGCATCTGCGCCTCAAGGCTTGTCTGGAGATTATCCCTAAGATAGTCAAATCCGAACTCATTGTTGGTACCGTAGGTTATATCGGCAGCATAGTTACGGCGTTTTTCGACTGCCGACATTTCCTTTGTGATAACGCCGGTGCGCAGTCCGAGATATTCGTAAATACGTCCCATCTCGCTTGCGTCACGCACGGCAAGATAATCATTGACGGTAACTATGTGAACGCCTTTACCGGTAAGGGCATTGAGATATGCCGGCATTGTGGCAACAAGCGTTTTTCCTTCACCGGTTTTCATTTCCGCAATCCTGCCCTGATGAAGCAGTATACCGCCCAGCACCTGAACGCGGAAGGGGCGTTTGCCCAGCACTCTGTCAGCCGCCTCGCGCACTGCGGCAAATGCATCGGGAAGTAGCTCCTCAAGCGTTTCACCCGCTTCAAGCCTCGCCTTGAAGCCCGGAGTTACCGAACGGAGATCCTCCTCACTCATCGATTTATATTTTTCCGCCAGCGCATCAACAGCGTCGGCAGCGCCTTTGATCTTTTTCAGCTGTCTTTTGCTGTAATCACCGAATAAAAGTGTTTCAAGTTTCATCGCATAAGCCTTTCGGTCATTGAGTATTTCTATAATCTATTTTATTATACAATATAGTTAAGCTGAAAACCATACTAAAATGTAAATTTTACTTGCCGATGTATTCCGCGCTTGAAAAAAACGCGATCATGATGTATAATAGTCAACGCTGTACGGCAATATCCGTACGGCAATAAGCGCAAGGGACCTGAAAGATGAAAAAAGTTCTGCTCGGAATGAGCGGCGGCGTTGACAGCACCGTATCGGCTCTTCTGCTGAAAAAATCCGGATACAGCGTTACCGGAATAACATTTATAATGACAGACGCAATGTCGGAATCATGCGGCAGCGGCTCTGCTGCCGCAGAAGCCGCACGCGCTGCCGCCGAGATAGGCATACCGCACATATCGCTTGACGTGCGGGAAAAATTCCGCAGAAACGTTATCGACGATTTTATAAATGTATACAGCTCGGGCGGAACGCCAAATCCGTGCGTTGTATGCAACAGAACAATGAAATTTCCCGAGATGATATCATACGCCGATGCGCACGGATTTGACTTCATAGCCACAGGACATTATGCTGCGATAAAGCACGGAGACGACAGATATCATCTGTGCGCGGCACATGATACCGCCAAGGATCAGACGTACTTTCTCTACACGCTCGGGCAGTCAACGCTTTCGCGTCTTATATTCCCGCTTGCCGGGCTTAAAAAAAGCGACGTGCGACGCATTGCAGCCGAGAACGGATCATCGGCAGCCTCCAAGCACGACAGTCAGGACATCTGCTTTATACCGGACGGAGACTACAAATCGTTTATCGCGTCAGTCGTGCATAAACTTCCTCCCGCCGGCGTTTTTACCGATACGAGCGAAAACGTTCTCGGAAGACACACGGGAATACTCAACTACACTCCGGGACAGCGCAAGGGACTGGGCATTTCAGCCGGTAAGCCGCTTTATGTCGGCAGGATCGACGCGGCGACAAACCGCATCATCCTTTGCGAAGAAGCGGAGCTTTACCGCAATGAAATAACAGTGCGGAATGTCACGTTCATATCCGGCAAGCCGCCGCGTACACCCTTCCGCGCAACGGTCAAGACCCGCTATACGCGCAAATGCTCCGAGGCTACGGTCGTTCCGACCGAATCACCGGATATTTACTGTGTGGAATTTGTAAGCCCTGAGCGCGCACCGGCTCCCGGTCAGTCTGCGGTCTTTTACAGCGATACCGAGCTTCTCGGCGGCGGTATAATAGTATGATAACATAAACAGCACAGGCTGCCGCGTAAACGCAACAGCCCTTCTGCCCCGACGGAGCACCCGTCAGGGCATTTTTTTGGGTGCCGCGCAAAAAGCGCGGCACCCAATATTGATTATAGGTCAGGGAGTAACGGTCTGTTCCTCTGTGAGAAGTCTGTAAACTACCTTGTCGCCGTCTGCGACCTTGCAGGTCAGCGAGGTCACTTTTTCGGGAGTGCTTCTGATTACGGTCCACTCAAAGTGAGTGTTTTTGAAAGTGGCGGATTCGGCACTGCTGGATACGGTAGTGCTCTTCTGCGCCAGCGTTTCACCCTCAAAGGTAATCGAATCAACAGATCCGTCCGCAAGAGCCTTGTATGTACCTTTTCTCTCGTTGATGAGTGCTATCAGAGCATCATTTACCGAGGACTCGGCATCGACCTTCAGTTCGGATGCCTTAAGGAATATTGCGTCGGCACCATCGTTGTCGACGTAATATACTTCAACGGAAATCACAATCTTATTTCCGGTTTCGCCGCCGTTGTTGCCGTCGCCCTTGCAGGAAATAAACATTGCGGAGCATCCGACAAGCATCAATGCTGCCATAACAAGCGAGATGATTTTTTTTGCTTTCATTTTGAAATACCATGCCTTTCTTGATATCGTCCTGCGGCGTATTTTTTTCTACGCCGCAGGTGCGATCCAGTACGATAGAATTATACAATACCGCGACAATTTTGTCAATAGGATTAGTGCAGATTTTACCCTTTTAACATAATGTTAATCTCATCAGTTCCATGGAGCGTCTGTCGAGGTCGAAGAGATACTCCCCTTCGCCCCATCCGCCGGGCAGCCATGCAACCTCGGTGATGATCTCGGGGATCTCGGTGTCCTCCGGAATTATGCCCGAGCCGGGATGATGGTTATCATCAATTATCCATGCTTCGCTGTCGGCATGCTCCGTGCATGCGTGATTGTAGGGCAGCCCGCTTCCGGAATGCATTCCGTAATATCTGCCGTTGCCCGAGAGGTACTGATAATAGGGATAATATTTGTTCGAATAAGGTCTTATGCCTTCAGAGGATTTTACACAGGTATACTGCGTGTCGCTCACATAGACCTCCATCGGGAAGCTACGGTTGACAAGCACCAGCGTCCTCTGTTCAAGGTTCTCGACCGGGCATTTATCGCACGCAACTCCGCCGGTCACCGAATCAAAAAGCACCCATACATGACGGTCGCATTCGGTCGTCGGCTGAGTACCGCGCAGGAAGTAGCCGGTCTCGGCGCAGTTCCCTCTCGGGTCGTTGCGGCAGGCGTCCGTCATGAGCTTGCCTGAATATTTGCAGTAGGTGCACTTTATCACATCATCTGAGACGGTAAAGGTCTTCAGTGTCTCGGTACCGTTTTCCACCGCATCGAATATCGGCTGATGGATCTCCGTCATCATTGTATTCCACACGATACCAGACGGGTTGTCACCGGGAATAGCCTTAGGATATTCATAGCCATACCATACACCGCAAATGTAATACGGCGAGTAACCTACGAACCACCTGTCATAGTTGTCACCTGCCGAACCTGTTTTGGCGGCAAGCTCTATCTTTGAATCGAGCTTTATATATCCGCTGTGGGCAACAACATTCTGCAGAAGCTTGGTCATTATGGACGACGTCGCCTCGCTGAGCGCTATCGTTCCCTTGTAATCGTTCTGTAATATCGTATTTCCGACGCTGTCAAGCACCTTGAGGTACGAGTGAGACTCGTTGTATACGCCGTGGTTGGCAAATATCGAATACGCTGCCGTCATTTCACGCACGGTAAGACCGTAGTTGAGCTGTCCGAGCGCAAGCGCGGCATACCCCTTATCGGTAAGCGTTCTTCCGCTTTCAAGCGTTTTCGACTCGATCAGATTTTCAAGTCCGAGAGTGTCGCGGCAGAAACAGAACGAATTATCAAGCCCCACAAGCTCAAGCACCTTAAGGGAAACGGTGTTGAGCGAATTTTCGACAGAATATTTCACGTTTGTAAGCCCGCGATAATAGTAGTCGAAGTTCTTGGGCCATGCAGTATCATTTGTAAAGGTGAACGGAGTATCGTCGAACACTGAGGCATACGTGATCAGACCGCGTTCGATAGCCGGAGCGTATACCGCAAGCGGCTTTATGGATGAACCCGGCGAACGCTTTGTGTAGGTCGCGTAGCTCTGTATACGGTTGCCTGTCTTTTCGCCGCGGGCGCCAACAACACCGAGTATATCTCCCGTGTCGGGATCGATCACTATCGCAGACGACTGTGCGGGAATACCGGATTTGTTTTCAGGAAAATTCGAATCGTCAAGATAGGTCTCTTCAAGTATGCTCTGTATACGCTCATCGACCAGAAGATATATCTGCCAGCCGCTGTTGTAGACCTTCAGCGCCGCCATTTCACGCGATACCTTGTACTGCTCGGCATAGTCGCTTATGATATCCTCTATTGCCATATCGGTATACCACGAGTTGACATTTATCTCACGCGTATCATCGTGAACATTCAGCACAAGCTCTTTGTCATATGCCTCGTCATACTCGCGCTTGTTGATAAGTCCTTGCTCAAGCATCAGATCGAGCACGGTATTGCGCCGCTCACGGTTTTTCTCCGGATGTGTTATCGGATTGTACCGTGCCGGGTTTTTGGTTATCGAGGCAATGGCGGCGCACTCTATCAGTGTAAGCTCGCTGACATCCTTATCGAAATACTTGTTTGCCGCAGCCTGTACTCCGTAGCACCCGGAGCCGAGATTTATAATGTTGAGATACAACTCAAGTATCTCTTCCTTTTCCATCTTCTTTTCAAGGTCGAGCGCCCAAAGTATCTCCTGTATCTTACGCTGTATTTTGTATGAGTCGTCACCGCTCACGTTTTTTATAAGCTGCTGTGTAAGCGTTGAGCCGCCGTAACTTGAGCTGTCAAAGCCGAGGAAGAAGTTCGCGCCCGCCTTTATCGTGCGCAGCCAGTCCACGCCGTCATGTGTACGGAAACGCTTGTCTTCGACCGCAATGAAGGCGTTCTGAAGATTCATCGGGATCTTATCGTATTCAATAAATATGCTGTTCTTCGGACCGTAAAGGCGCTCGTTTTCAAGCTCGACAGCCTCGCCGACGCGATTTGAACGGTCGGTGAAGTTATAACGGTAAACGCGCGTGGTGGTGGAAGCATTGAAATCCAGCTTATATTGCGAGATGTCCACCTCTGTCTGGACGTAGTTCTTTATATATATCGTAAACGCGCACGCTACGATAATCCCCGTCAGCGCACATATAAGCAGAAATGTAACGAGCACGTTTATAAAACCGCGGAAGAACACTCCAACGCCGTGCAGAAAGATCTTTCCCGCCTTTTTTATTTCGTTATGCCAGTTTATATCTTTTTGCATTCCTTGACCTTCGATTTTTGTTATAGGTTATTTCATTCCGCACAACGGCTGCGGATGCAACGGGACTGTTTCACTTATTTTACCACCCTTATTTGAATATATTATGAATTCGGGACAATAATAATGAAAAAGAGTTTTTTCACCCCCGCGACGCTCGCGGAGAGTCCGGAAATAAAATAAAGGAGAACAGTAAAAATGAAGAAAAAGCTCATGGCGGCGGTCACGATAGCCGCCGTAATTTCTCTCGCGCTTTCAACGGCGGCAGTCGTAATATGCTCGGATGCCTTTGCGAGCCACGGCAAAAACACCGCCGACGACAGTTCATCGCCCTCTCACATGAGTGAGCCATACGTCGAAACCTCCGCCACGCACACCGAAGCCGATACATCCTCGGCGGAGAGTGCCGGTCTGTACGGTACCGACATGTATCTTTTGAGGTACGAAGCCGGAGTACTCGAGATCATCGGTACAAGCGGAAAGCTCCTGTGGTCGGCGCCGTACGATCCCGAACTCATCGATACGGAAGAAGCGGAGCTGCTGAACGGCGGGATAATTTTTACCGATCGCGATGCCCTGCGTTCTGCGCTTGAGGATCTGCTCACCTGATATCAGCGCAGAACGACATTTTCCTTTCCCGCCTCGGCGCACAGCTCGGCAATAAGGCATCCGCCGATATCCGCGCCGATGGGATTGTTTTCGTATTTTGCTTCGTCCGCAAAGTAAAACACCGTGCGCAGTCCGCCGTCAAATATACCGACGAGATTGGCGCATTTTCTGTATATCAAACTGTCACGCGAGGGAACCCGGATATACAGTACCGCCGGAGCCTTTTTTACCTGCACCGGCGTGCCGGAGACGGCGGGCTTATCGGTTACGGCATTATTTTTCTGTTCACGGTATCTTTCATTCGGGATAAGCGGGGATATATGTCCGAGGAGGATCTTCACCTCGTCCCCGTCATTTCCTTCGCGGACCGAAAGCGTACCGCGGACAGTCACCGCTTCATCCTCGCGTATTATGCCACTGTATTTATCATACATCTTCGGGAACGCAATGACCTCACATTTGCCGAAGCTGTCATCAAGCGTGAAAAAAGCCATTGTCTCGCCGCCGCGTGTCGTCTTTCTTGTAACGGAAACTATTATCCCCGCCACGGTCACGGCTTGTCTGTCTCTGACGCCCTCGTTTTCCCCATCTCCGGCAAGCTCACCGAGAGATACCGTATCAAGTCCCGAGATATGCTTTGAATAACCGTCAAGAACATGCCCGGAAAAGCACATTCCGGCGCTTTCCTTTTCATAGGCAAGCAGCTCGCGGAACGAATATTCGGGGATATCCGGGTATATGCACAGTCCACCGCCGTTCACGGCTTTATTGTCAACGGCAGCGGAAAACATATCGAGCTGACCTTCAAGATTCCGGCGGCTCCTGTCCGCAAGCGCTGTCATGGCAGGCGTCAGGGCTTCGATCATACGTGAG
>CATYWI010000024.1 GCA_958414155.1 uncultured Anaerotruncus sp.
TTTCGATCTCGCGTGAAAGCATACATATGAGCTGGATTATCCGCTTTGCCATCTGATATCCCGGCGCAGCCTTGGCGCCGAAAATATAGGTGCGCGGACGGACGTCAAGGTTCGGATCGTCGCAAAGATCAAGATATATCCCGATTATATTGAGAACATTGAGAAGCTGGCGCTTATACTCGTGCAGGCGCTTTATCTGAACGTCAAACACCGAATGGGTATCAATGGAGATACCGGCGCGCTTCATCATAAAGGCGGAAAAATCCTTTTTGTTTTCGTGCTTTATGGAACGCAGGCGCTCCAGAACCGAGGCGTCGGTAACGTACTTTGCAAAGTCCGCAAGCTGCTCCGGGTCCTTGCGGTAGGCAGTCCCTATGCACTCGTCAAGCAGTGCGGCAAGACGCGGGTTGGAATAGCAGAGCCAGCGGCGGTGAGCCACACCGTTCGTTACGTTGGTAAAGCGCTCGGGGTACATACGGTAAAAGCTCTTGAATATAGACTCGGTGAGTATCTCGGAATGGAGCTTCGACACGCCGTTTACCGAATGAGAGCCGACCACGGCAAGGTTCGCCATGTTGACCTGCCCGTAGCTGAGTATGCTCATTCCCGCTATGCGGTTCCAGTTGCCGGGGTATGCGTTCCACGCCTCACGGCTGAAGCGCTCGTTTATTTCCTTGACTATCATGTGGATGCGCGGCAGTTTGAGTCCGAATATATCCTCGCTCCACTTTTCAAGCGCCTCGGGCATGACCGTGTGGTTGGTATATGATACGGTGCGCACGGTGATATCCCAAGCCTTCTCCCATGAGAGGAAATACTCATCCATAAGGATACGCATAAGCTCGGGAATGACAAGAGCCGGGTGAGTATCGTTGATGTGGATGGCGACCTTATCCGGCAGCGTTTCGATATTGCGGTATACCGCCATGTGATCGCGTATGATGTTCTGCACCGATGCCGAGGTAAGGAAATACTGCTGCGTCAGACGCAGAAGCTTGCCCTCGGTATGGTTATCTGACGGGTAAAGCACCTTTGAAATAATCTCGGCGTTATTGCTCTCCTCAAGCGCACGGGTATACTGCCCCTGCGTGAAAAGCCCCATATTGAAGGATCGCGTGTCGCGGGCGCGCCACAGGCGCAGACGGCTCACGCCGTCAGAGTTGCCGCCGGATATCAGCATATCGTAAGGGACCGCCTCCACCTCGTCGGCGCCCTCGTATATTATTTCAAGATGACCGTCCTGCCAGTTTTCCTTTACTCTGCCGCCGAATTTTACGGTGAAAATACGGTCGGTGCGCGGCTCGAGCCACACCTCGCCGCCCGGCAGCCATATATCCGGCATTTCTATCTGCAGCCCGTCAACTATCTTCTGTCTGAAAAGACCGTACTCGTAAAGTATGGAAAATCCGCAGGCGGGGTACTCAAGCGACGCAAGCGAATCCATAAAGCAGGCGGCAAGCCTGCCAAGACCGCCGTTGCCCAGCCCCGCGTCAGGCTCGCAGTCGTAAAGATCCTCAAGATTTATGCCCATCTTGCCGAGCGCCTCTGCGTAGGACCCGGTAAGCCCTAAATTGCAGAGGTTGTTTTTGAGCGAGCGGCCGAGCAGAAATTCCATGGACATATAATAGACCTGCTTTTCGCCGGTCTTTTTTACACGCTCGCTGAAATGCGCACGCTTGTCGGCAAGAATGTCCTTTACGGTATGAGCCACCGCCTTGTAGACCTGATCGCGCGTTGCTTCGGCAGGTGTCGTGCCGAAAAGACGCATGAGCTTTTGTTCAATGTTTTCTTTGACTTCTCTGGGTTTGGGATCGTAATTCACTTTTAAAACTTCCTCCGATAAAAAGCGGCGCGCTCTCATTCAAGCGATGCATACATGGATGCATACTCGGCGGCGGACGCACGCCATGAAAAATCGACGCTCATTATCTTTTCAATAAATTTTTTTCGTTTTGCCGGATCGCGCCAGAGCGACACGGCAGCCAGGGTGCGCTCATACAGCTCGCCCGAGGTATATCCTGCAAAGGTAAAACCGTTTCCGTGCATATTTCCGTCTTCGTCCTCCCAATATCCGTGAATGGAATCGTAAAGACCGCCGGTCTCGCGAACGACCGGTATTGCGCCGTAGCGCGAGGCTATCATCTGCGAGAGTCCGCACGGCTCGCTCTTCGAAGGCATAAGGAATATATCCGCAGCCGCATATATGCGGCGGGAAAGGTCGCGGTCATAGGTTATCAGCGCACGCGCGCTGTCGGGGAATTCATGCTCGAGCGCGCGGAAAAATTCCTCATACTGCGCCTCGCCCTTACCGAGCACTACGAACTGCGCTCCGGTATCGCGCAGTATCCCGCCCAGCGCCTCGCGCACGATGTCAAGCCCCTTGTGCGATGCCAGCCGCGATATCACCGCTATCAGCGGGCGGCCGGGATCGTCCGGCAGGGACAGATCGGCGCGTAAGGACGCGCGGCATGCGTACTTGCCGTCGGGATCGGCGGCGGTGTAGCTTTGCGCAAGCACCGGATCGGTCGCGGGATCGTAATAGGAATAATCTATGCCGTTGAGTATGCCCCGCAGCTTACCGGCATTTTCGCGCAGTACGCCGTCAAGCCCGTGTGCAAATTCCGGGCGCATAATCTCCCCGGCGTATCTCGGGCTGACCGTGCTTACGCGGTCGGCGCATACGACAGCACCCTTCATAAGGTTTATGCAACCGTCCCATTCTACGGTTGAACGGTCATAGTCGGACAGCGCAAAAACATCGCCGAGAATGTAAAAATCATATTTTCCCTGGTATTCGATGTTGTGGATGGTGAAGATGCTCTTCATGCCGCTCCAGCGCGCATCACGGCTGTATTTGCGCTTGAGGTATATCACCGAAAGCGCCGCCTGCCAGTCGTGCGCGTGCAGTATGTCGGGAAAATACCCGAGCACCGGCATCATATCCATAACGGCGGTGCAGAAGAACGCATATCTTTCACCATCGTCGTACTGACCGTAAAGTCCCGGACGCTTGAAATAGTATTCGTTATCGATAAAATAATACTTAACGCCGTTTTTTTCAAGGCTCAGCACACCGCAGTACTGCCTGCGCCATGCAAGCGCGACGGTAAAAACCGCCTCGGTCTTCATCTCGGCGCGGTATTTGTCGCCTATCGCGCTGTAAAGCGGCATTACCACGCGTACATCCGCCGTGGGATCGTAAGCCGCAAGCGCCTCGGGCAGCGATCCAAGCACATCGCCAAGTCCGCCGGTCGCGGCAAACGGCATCACCTCCGCACCGACGAATAATATCTTTTTCTTATTTTCCGGCTGTGCCGTTCTTGCTTTTTTCACCGTCATCAGACCATTATTCCTTTCCCGATAAAGAAGGGCATGGTCTCGTGTCCCGAAAGCACGCGTCCGTCACGTACCACTGTGTTTTTATCGGTCACAACACAGTTGAGGGAAACGCCGGAGCCGACGACGGTATCCTGGAGCAGTATGGAATTGCGCACCACGCTGCCGCGTCCGACCTTTACTCCGCGGAAGATTATCGAATTTTCCACGGTACCCTCTATTATGCAGCCGTCGGCGATAAGGGTATTCCCCACGGACGAACCGGTGCGGTATATCGTGGGCGCGGAGTTGCGCACCTTTGTATATATGGGTCTTTCGGCTACACCGAAGAGCGCATCACGCACATCGGCGCGGAGAAGCTGCATCGAGCAATCAAAATAACCCGCCAGCGACGATACGAGCGCGTAGTATCCGTCGTAATGATATACATGATAATTCGCATGATGGATATTGCGTGCTATCACATCGCGGAAAAAGCTGGTGTAGCCGTGGGCTGCGGCGTCTCCCAGTATATTCAGCAGATACATACGGTTTATCACCATGATGTTCGTGCTTATTTCCTGCCCCGGACGGATATCGTCGGAGAATTCGGTAGCGTCTGTAATTCTGCCCTCCGCATCC
Organism: uncultured Anaerotruncus sp.; assembly: GCA_958414155.1. The sequence goes on from CATYWI010000024.1 coordinate 3,958, forward strand.
GATAATATGACCGAATGTCGGGGCGAGGTTATGCTGCCCTCGGTGATACGCTTCACCACAACGGTGAAGTCGGCTCCCGTCTCCTCGTGACGGTCTATCACATCGGAAATATCGATATTGCATATCGTATCGCAATCTGAAAGCACGATAACGTCCTCGGTGCAGCGGGAAATGAAGTTCACCACTCCGAGAAGCGCCTCAAGGCGCGTGCTGTAAAGTTGCCCCACGCCCTTGGCATCATATGCCGTGATAAAAGGCGGGAGTATCTTGATACCGCCGGAACGGCGGGCAAGATCCCAGTCCTTACCCGTGCCTATGTGGTCGAGCAGCGATTGATAATTATAGTGTGTTATCACTCCGACCTTTGATATGCCGGAGTTGACCATATTGGAAAGCGCGAAGTCGATAAGACGGTATCTGCCGCCGAACGGAACGCTCGCCATCGTGCGAAGTCGTGTAAGCTCGGGCAGGCTCTCGTCATGAATATTGGAAAATACAATTCCTGCGGCTGTCATTTTGCTTCCTCCGTTTTTATATCTGCTTTTGCTCAAGTACGCTCCGCTCAGTTGGCGGAGAGCATGGCGCCGGGTGCGACCTTCCCGCCTGCGGGAACCTGGGCATCCGAGCCGACCACGGTTATCTCGGCGCCCGTGCTTTCGGGAGTGCCAACCACGGCGCCCTCGCCTATGACGGCACGGGAGTCAATTATCGAATAAGAGATCGACGCTCCCGCCTTTACGGTAACATCGCTCATCACTACGGAATCTATCACCGATGCGCCTGCCATTACCTTTACGCCGACGCCGAGCACCGAACCGCGGACAGTGCCGCGTATCTCGCAGCCCTCGGTGATGGAAGAATTTTCGACCACGGCTCCCGCCGCCACATAATGCGGCGCGCGTGCATCATGGCGCGAATAAATGCGCCATCTGTCATCCCCGAGCTGAAGCGCGGGACTGTCGCCGAGCATATCCATATTAGCCTCCCAGAGGGAACGGATGGTCCCGACGTCCTTCCAATATCCGCTGAAGGGATATGCGTACATTTTTTCTCCTGCGGCGAGCATGGCGGGGATAACATTTTTACCGAAGTCGTTGCTCGACTTTTCATCCGCCTCGTCCGCGCGGAGATATTTGAAAAGCATTTCTTTATTGAAGATGTAAATACCCATCGACGCTTTGGTGCTGTCCGGTTCCTTCGGCTTTTCCGAGAACTTCACTATACGGTCGTCATCATCCGTGGTCATGATACCGAAGCGGCTCGCTTCCTCAAGCGGGACCTCAATAACGGCAATGGTGCAGTCCGCGCCCTTCTTTTTGTGCGCGGCAAGCATTTTGGAATAATCCATTTTGTAGATGTGATCGCCGGAAAGAACAAGAACATAATCCGGATCGTATCTGTCGATAAACTCGATATTCTGATAAATGGCGTTTGCGGTGCCGCGATACCAGTCGGCGGATTTCTTGCCCTGATACGGCGGGAGGATCTTTACTCCGCCGAACGTGCGGTCAAGGTCCCACGGCAGACCGTTGCCGATGTAATCGTTGAGCAGGAGCGGCTGGTACTGCGTGAGTACGCCTACCGTGTCGATCCCGGAATTGACACAGTTTGAGAGGGTAAAGTCGATAATGCGGTATTTCCCGCCAAACGGAACGGCAGGCTTAGCGAGCTTTGAGGTCAGCGCGTAAAGTCTGCTGCCCTGCCCGCCCGCGAGCAGCATGGCAACACATTCTTTTTTTCTGTACATACCAAAAACTTTCCTTTCTTGTTTTTTCGTTGTTATATGATCATGCATATTTATTATAATTCATTCTCACCTCTGGTATGACCTGCCGGAGGTATCTTATTGCCATATTGCGTATTTTTTTCTTTTTTCTTCGCCGGCAAAAGTCTCTCGCGCCTCAGTATCAGAGCGCCGAGCGGCGGCACCCGAAGAGTGACCGAGTACTCCCTGCCGTTCCACGGCGTATCCTCAGCCGCGATCTCGCCTTCGTTGTGAACGCCCGAACCGCCGTAACGCACGTCATCCGAGGATATCAGCTCGCGGTACACCGCCGAAGCCGGAACGCCCACGCGATAATCCTCATACGCATTCGGAGTGAAATTGAGCAGCACGAGCAGCTCATCCCCGTTCGCGGCGCGGCGCAGGAAGGTAAGAAGGCTCTGATCTCTGTTGTCGGCATCGATCCACTCAAAGCCCTCCCACGACGTATCACGTTCCCACAGTTCATGCGAGGCAAGATAAAGATGGTTCAGCTCGGCTGCAAATAACTGCAGCTTTGCATGCGAATCGTAATCGAGCAGGAACCATTCGGTCTGTCCGGCATAGTCCCACTCGCGGAACTGCCCGATCTCGCACCCCATAAAGAGCAGTTTTTTTCCCGGATGCGTCATCATATATGCCAAAAAAACGCGCGTTCCCGCGAATTTCTGCCAGTAGTCGCCCGGCATGCGGTCAAGAAGCGACTTTTTGCCGTGTACCACCTCGTCATGCGACACGGGAAGAATATACCGCTCGCCGAAGGCGTACATCATGGAAAACGTCAGCTTTTCATGATGGTATTTTCTGAATATCGGGTCAGTCGAGGCGTATGCAAGCGCATCATTCATCCAGCCCATGTTCCATTTGAAGGAAAAGCCCAATCCTTCGTTTTCAAACGTGGTGAGATTTCCCCACGCGGTTGATTCCTCGGCTATCATCATAACGCCCGGATAAAAATGCGCCATCGTGCCGTTGAGCTTGCGGAAAAACGCTATTGCCTCAAGGCACCGGTTGTCGCCGTAGACATTGGGTATCCATTCCCCCGGCGCACGGTCATAGTCGAGATAAAGCATTGACGCAACGGCGTCAACGCGAAGTCCGTCAACGTGATATTTTTCAGCCCAGAAGCAGGCATCCGAGACAAGAAAACTCTCCACCTCGCACCTGCCGACATCAAAGCGGCGGGTACCCCATCCGGCATGCTCCATACGGTCGGCGCCCTGATATTCATAAAGCGGCTCACCGTCGAATTCGTAAAGCCCGTGCGCATCCTTTGGGAAATGCGCCGGCACCCAGTCAAGAATAACGCCCACTCCCGCCTCGTGCATCGAATCCACAAAGCCCATAAAGTCCTCGGGGGAGCCGTGCCTGGCTGTCGGTGCGTAGTATCCGGTGACCTGATAGCCCCACGAGCCGTCAAACGGATATTCCGTTATCGGCAGAAGCTCAACATGCGTATATCCCATCTGCTTTACATACGGGGCAAGCTCGCGCGCCAGCTCGGTATATGAAAGCACGCTGCCGTCGTCATGACGCATCCATGAGGAAAGCTGCAGTTCGTAAATATTTATCGGTCGGTCGGTCATGCGTGCATCGGGACGCGCCGCCATCCAGCCGCCGTCATGCCACTCATGCTCCGGTATGCCGTACATGAGCGACGCGGTATCGGGCGGGCACTCCGCCGCAAATGCATACGGGTCGGCTTTGTAAAGCCGTCTGCCGTCGGCGGCGGTAATAAGATATTTGTACCTTGCGCCGCGGTGAAAGCCCTCGCCCTTTCCTTCAGCCTCCCATACACCGCCCTCGCTTATGCGCGTCATGGCAAGCGTACCCTGCCAACCGTCAAAATCACCCGTAACGGCAACCGCCTCGGCATCCGGCGCCCATACGCGGAATACGAATCCGCCGTCGGTAGGATGCGCCCCGAGATATTCGTACGCGCGGAAATTCGTCCCCTGGTGAAAGAGATAAACCGGAAGCTCCGCCTCGTTTCGTGCGGTGTTGTTTTCTTTTTCTGATCTCAAAGTTGCCATAAACAGCCCTCCGACCTCTCTTTATATACACTTCTACACTTTAATTATACAACTTTTTTTAGTTTAGTCAATATATTTTTCCCGCGTGAGCCGAATTTATTTGTCCCGCGCCGCGTGTACGCACATTTTCGGCAAATTCACAAAGTCCTCAAAGTTGTATCAATCCCTTGACACGTGGGCAGTTTATAAATATAATAATACATATGGATTAAAATTACTACCGGAGGAAAAGAGTTTTGATTGAAGTTCGTAATCTGACAAAAAAATACGGCGATCATCTTGCCGTAAACGATCTTTCATTTACGATCGAAAAGGGCAAGATCTACGGATTGCTCGGGCCGAACGGCGCCGGAAAATCCACAACGATGAATATTATAACGGGATGTCTTGCGGCGACCTCGGGAAGCGTACTCATCGACGGGCATGATATTTTCGAGAATCCCATCGAAGCCAAGCGGCACATCGGCTATCTGCCCGAGCAGCCGCCGCTTTACACCGACATGACTGCCGCCGAGTACCTTGATTTTGTTGCGCACGCCAAGGGAGTTCCCTTTGATGCGGCTCTCCGTCAGGTAAAGGAGGTAATGCAGCTCACCGGAATTGAGGATGTTTCGGACCGCCTTATGAAGAATCTTTCAAAGGGCTACCGCCAGCGTGTAGGTATAGCGCAGGCAATGCTCGGAGACCCGGACGTGATAATACTTGACGAGCCCACGGTCGGTCTTGACCCCAAGCAGATAATAGAGATACGCGACCTTATCAAAAAGCTCGGCACCATAAAAACGGTGATACTGAGCAGTCACATCCTTGCCGAGATCAGCGCCGTGTGCGATCATGTTATGATAATTTCGCACGGCAGGCTCGTGGCAGACGACTCGATAGAAAATCTTGAGGATTCGGTCAACCGTGCCAACGACCTTACGATAAAGGTGCGCGGAAAAGCCGCAGATGTACGCGCAGTCCTATCAGGCATCAATGGCATAATTTCCGCAGAATGCGCTGAGGAAGGCGGAGTAACATCGGCAATGCTCAAGACCGAAAAGAACCGCGATGTGCGCGACGATATATTCTTTGCATTTGCAGAGCGACATATGCCCGTGATAGAGATGGTCTACCGCGTGCTGACGCTTGAGGATATATTCCTTGCACTGACCGACGAGAAGAACGCACCCGCCGACGATGATGTCCCGGCACCGGCAG
>CATYWI010000025.1 GCA_958414155.1 uncultured Anaerotruncus sp.
TGTTAAAAAACTCAAAATGAGTTTTTTAACACCCCCGTACTTTACCGGCGATCCCGGTCCTTAAATACCGCTCACAGCTTTGACAAGAGATCGGCTATATGCGCGCCGTTCGCCGCGCTTCCGTCCACCACAAAATGAAGCTCCGGCGTGATTCGCATATTCATCTTCTCCGCAATTCCGCGGCGCAAAAAGCCGGTCGCCGACTTAAGCCCCTGCGCTATCCGCTTCATCTCCGCCGCGTCCTTCTCACCGCCGAGCACCGAATAATATATCTTTGCATATTTGAGGTCCGGCGTTACGTCCGCCGCGGTGATGCTGATGAATGCCTCGGACACCCGCGGGTCCTTAACCTCCCGCAAAAGCTCGGACATCACCCTTACCGTCTCCTCGTTTATTCTTCCGCGTCTGTAATTTGCCATTTGCAACTCTCCCTTCCGGTTCAGTTCTCCTCGGGCTTGACGGCGACTATCTTTCCGTTTTCAAAATATCCGGTATACGACTGCCGTCCCTCCTGCCACGTGTAGGTGCCCCAACCGTGCATATTGTTCTTCAAAAATCCGCCGACGTACTTTTCGCCGGTCTCAGCCCATACATACGTCCCTTCGCCCTGACGCATATCGTCCTCAAAATCGCCGACATATGTGTCGCCGTTGGCGTATGTGTAACTTCCGTGACCGCTCTTGAGTCCGAAAAGATATCCGCCCTCGTAAACGCTGCCGTCGCTCCAGACCATTTTCCCCTCGCCGTGGCGCAGATCTCCGGAAAATCCGCCCTCATAGACGCTGCCGTCCGCGTAGGTGTACTTTCCCTCGCCCTCCTTGACGCCGGCAATAAAATCGCCCTCGTAAACGTCGCCGCCCGAAAAGCGGTAGACACCGTAGCCCGTGATAACGTCGTCATTGAACTCGCCTGTGTATTCATCACCGTTTTTGAGCTTAAGAGTACCCTTTCCCTGGCGGTAAAAGTCCACCATGTCGCCCAGGTACACCGCTCCATTGGAATATTCTATCATTCCCGTTTCGGTATTTATGCGCGCGCTCACGCCGTTTGAATAATACAGCCTGCCCGATATCGGTCGTCCGTCGCTCTCGCGCACTTTGCCGACATAGCGCACAACGCTCCCGTCGGCCCGCCGCGCGGTGATGTAACGATAGCCGCAGTAATATGCGGCGACTATCGCCAGCAAAAACGCCAGCAATGCGCACATCAGCGCAATAAAGATCCTGACGCCGATAGTCAGCCTGTGCGGACGGCGGTAATATTTCTTTTTCGTGCCCGCCGCACCGCCCGAGCGTCTACCTGCACTGCCACCTGAACGGCTACCCGACGGTGCGCATTTCGTTTCATTTCCCATTTTATTCCTCCATATGCCGGATGCCTCAGCCGCTGTCAGGCGCCTGCGCCGCCGACAAAGTTATCAAGCATCTGCAAAAGTTCGGGCAGGAGCCTCAGCACCAGCCACAAAAGCACTACGGACGCTATTATGCCGATCACAAGGACCGCCCAGTTCGTTCCTTTTTTTCTGAAGCGCCTCTCCGCGCTGTCGCATTTCTCCGCCGGGATGTAAAAATGCGCCGTCGTAATATCGCGTTTGTATGGGACCACGCGGAACGGCGCGGTCTTTTCGCCGCTCTCAGCGGCACGAAGCTCATAAACGACGCGTTTTTCGACAACAGACGCGTTGTACGCGTCCTCCTCGACACAGGATACGACCCTGCCGAGCACTCCGCCGGCGCGGAGAGACGCCCGCACAGCGGTATTTTTGAGGAATCCCAGCTCGGCAATCGTTTTTGCGCCCTCCGGCGTCCGGCATCCCTCGGATGTGAGCGCGCGGACAAAATCGCCGAGGACTCTTTTATTGAACATCGACGAGATAGCGCCGATGACGGCGCCTATAAAGAGCGCCACGATAATGCCGCGAAGCCCGGTGAGCGTCGATCCGCTTATCCCGAGATTGTCGTAATCTCCGAGATTCAGCGAAAAAAGCTCATCGATAAGCTCGCCTATCGTCGGCATTTTCTCGTCCGCAAGCAATGCAAGTGTAAAAAAACGTTTCATTTTCTTCCTATTACATTATATATATTATATGCGCACGGTATGTCAGGAGTCAAAGATGTCCTCGCCGCAGAGCCTTGTAAGAAGCTCCGCAAGATCGTCTGCATTTTCGTAATCAAGCTCAAGCCTGCGCTTGCCCTCGCCGCCGTCGTTTATCCGCACGCGACGACCCAGACGCTTCATCGTCCTTGCCTCAAGCTCTGCATAGTAGGCGGCAGTCTGCTCATCGCGCACCGAAGCGGGCTTTTTCTCCTTTTTCGGAGCGTTCAGCTGTTTTACAAGCCGCTCGGTCGCACGCACCGAAAGATCCTCCGTTGCTATTTTCTCCGCAAGCGCCACGCGCGATTCATCCGATTTATCCTCAAGTCCAAGTATCGCCCGCGCATGGCCCATCGATATCCGCCCGTCGGACACCATAACGAGCACCTCGTCGGGCAGATCGAGCAGCCGCAGTGCGTTCGTGACCGCCGGGCGGCTCTTGCCGACCTTATCCGCCACCTCATCCTGTGTCAGTCCGAATCTTTCTATAAGTCCGCGGTAAGCCAGCGCCTCCTCGACCGCCGAAAGATTGCGCCGCTGAATGTTTTCCACCAGCGATACCTGAGCCGCGCCAAGCTCGTCGCCGCCGAATACTATCGCCGGGATCTCCGAAAGCCCCGCCATGCGCGCGGCGCGCCAGCGGCGCTCGCCCGCGATTATGCGGTACATGCCGGAGCCGTCCGCAAGCTCGGTCACGATTATGGGCTGAAGCACGCCAAGCTGTGATATCGACCCCGCAAGCGAGGCAAGCGCCTCCTCGTCAAACTCGCGGCGCGGCTGCCCGCGATTCGGTTCTATGTCGGAGAGCGGGATGTTCTGCACGGCTCCCTTCGGCGTTTCTATAAGATTATCCTCAAGCATCGACGTAAATGAGCGTCCGAGTGCATTCCGATGTGCCATTTTGTGTGATCCTTTTCCTTTTATTATATAAAATCTGCCGTCAAATGCGTTCAACAAGCTCGCGCGCAACGTCAAGATACTCCGCCGCACCCTTGCTGTTCTTGTCATGGTAGTAGACCGGAACGCCGAACGACGGAGCCTCCGAAAGTCTTACGCCTCGCGATATAGCCGTTGAAAAGAGCTTTTCGTAATAATGCTTTTTCAGCTCGCTTATGACCTGCGATGTGAGCAGCAGCCTGCCGTTGTACATCGTAATAAGAATACCGGTCACGCCGAGCGGTCTGTTATACCGCTGGCGAATTCGTCCTATGGTTATCATAAGCTGTGAAAGCCCTTCAAGCGCGTAAAATTCGCACTGCATGGGTATCACTACGCCGTCCGCGGCGGAAAGTGCGTTCACCGTCAGCATTCCAAGCGACGGCGGACAGTCGATTATGATATAATCATAATCGTCGCAAACCGCTGCAAGCGATTTTTTCAGCGCATATTCGCCTTCTTCAAGCGAAAAAAGGTCAAATTCCGCGCCTGCAAGCGCGATAGTCGCCGGAATGACCGCGAGACCACGGAATTTCGTCTCTATCGTAGCTTTTTTGGCGGCGTCCGAAGCGGCGGCGGTACAGCTTCCGTCGGCACTGTCGCTGAGCAACAGGTCGCGGACCGTCACCTTCAGGCTTTTTTTCATTATCCCCACACCGCTCGTGCTGTTGCCCTGCGGATCGAGGTCAACAAGCAGGACCCGCTTGCCCAGTACGCCGAGCGATGCGGCGACATTGACCGCGGACGTGGTTTTTCCCACTCCGCCCTTTTGGTTTGCAAATGCGATGATCTTGCCCATGTGCTTCTGACTTCCTTTCACCTGCGCCATAACGTTTCCTGCATACATTATACCATTATTCCGCCCCACATTCAATACTTTTTTTTAATCCGGGGTGACGTTTGTGCAAATTCATATTCTTCCGCCGCGCCCGGCATGAATGAAAGCCGGAATTGCTCTGCGTTTTGGTTGCAAATACGGTTCCTTATGGAACGGTTCCTTATGGAACGGTTCCTTATGGAACGGTTTCGAAGAAACGGTTTCAAAAAAAACGGTTTCGAAGAAACGGTTTCACGTGAAACATCGGCTTGGATGTTTCACGTGAAACCGTTTCGTAAGAAACCATTCATATAAGAGCTTATAGCCCTCAAAGCGGCTTGTTTTTTATCTTGCCGTATGCGCGCGGGTATTTGTCCGGCGTCGGAGAGCTTTTTTTGACGAGGATAAGCATTCTCTCAAGCGGTGCCTGACTGTCCGCGCCCTTAAGCACGACTTTTTTCGTTTCAAGCACCGTGCCGCCGAGTTTTTTTATTGCATTTCCTGCCTCGGCAAGCTCTTCCGCTCCGCGCGGACCTTTCATGGCGCAAAACAGCCCCGATGTCTTCAGATACGGCAGGCACAGTTCGGCGAGCACCGGCAGCGCCGATACCGCGCGTGCGGTAACCACATCAAATTGTTCACGGTATATTGCCGAATGCGATCCGTCCTCGGCGCGCATACACTGCGGAAGAACATTGCCAAGTCCCAGTCCGCGCGCCGCGTCCCCGACAAAGGCGAGCTTTTTTGCGGTGCTGTCTATTGCGGTCACAGTAACGTCCGGCCGCGCGATCGCTATCGGCAGAGTGGGGAATCCGCCGCCGCAACCGATATCGGCAACGGCAGCTTTCTGCGGCAGCATTCCCGCCACAGTCAGCGAATCGCAGAAATGCGACAGGATAAGTCCGGGAAGGTCGGTTATCGCGGTGATGTTCGTATGGCTGTTGAACTCAAGCATCATACGCGCGAGACTCAAAAAGCTCGCTTCTTTGCCCGCGGTAAGCCCGGAAAGCCCGTTTTTTTCGGTGACAATGCGGAATTCAGTCAGAAATTCCTCATCGGTGAATGTGTTTGCGATATTTATAGCATCCATATCGGTCTTCCTTGTCACTTCAGTCCCAGGCGTATCAACAGCACCGAAATATCGGCTGGGCTGACGCCGCTTATCCGCGACGCCTGTCCGAGCGTCATCGGACGCATGGCGGAGAGCTTCTGCATCGCCTCTATGCGCAGCCCCTTGACCTCGGTATAGTCGATATCCTGCGGGAGCAGGTATTCTTCAAGCCGCTCGCGGCGGCGGACCTCGGCAAGCTGGCGCTTGATATAGCCTTCATATTTTATATTCGCCTCAACGGTACGGATCACCGCAGGGGACGCCGCGCCGCCGTCGGACAGTCCCTCAACGGCGTAATAGTCCACACCGGGACGGCGCAAAAGGTCGGCAAGCGAAACGCCGCCGCTCGCGGGCGGCATTTCGTGAGTCGCAAGAAATGCATCAAGCGCGTCTTTTTTCGGATATGTCGTCTCAAGCCGCCGTATTTCGGCATTTATCGCTTCCTTTTTGGCGCAGAACGCCTCATAACGGGCGTCGTCTATAAGTCCCACGCGTCTGCCGATGGGCGTAAGACGCTCGTCGGCGTTGTCCTGCCGTAAAAGCAGGCGGAACTCGGAGCGCGAGGTCATCATGCGGTAAGGCTCGTTCGTTCCCTTGGTGATAAGATCGTCGATCAGCGTACCGATGTAGCCGTCGGAGCGGCGGAGTATCATCGGCGGCTCGCCCTTCAGAGCGAGCGCGGCATTTATACCTGCCACAAGTCCCTGCGCGGCTGCCTCCTCGTAACCCGAGGTGCCGTTGAACTGCCCGGCTCCGTACAGACCGGAAATATTTTTGAATTCAAGCGTTGCGCACAGCTGTGTCGGGTCGGCGCAGTCATATTCTATGGCGTATGCATAACGCGAAATGACCGCATCACGGAAGCCGGGCAGCGTGCGGAGCATCGCATCCTGAACATCCGGAGGCATCGACGTGGAAAACCCCTGGATATACATCTCCTCGGTATCGGGTCCGAGCGGCTCGACAAACAGCTGATGGCGCTCCTTGTCGGCAAAGCGGACGATCTTGTCCTCAATCGACGGGCAATAGCGCGGTCCCGTGCCGTGTATCTGCCCCGAATACATCGCTGAGCGTCCGAGATTTTCGTGTATTATCCGGTGAGTTTCGGCATTGGTGTATACGATATGACAGGGTATCTGTTCTATCGACTGCATTTTTTCCTCATCGCTGAGCGCAGAGAAGGGAGTTATGTGCTCCTCGCCCGGCTGGACCTCAAGGCAGGAAAAATCTATCGACGAGCGAAGCACGCGCGGCGGGGTCCCGGTTTTGAAGCGCCGGATAGATACGCCCGCCCCGGAAAGGGAATGCGTCAGCGCGGCGGCGGGCAAAAAGCCGTCGGGACCTGCGGGATAATTGCGGTAGCCCACAAAAATGCGGCTGTCAAGGTATGTACCTGTCGCCACCACCACCGCGTCGCAGTCCCATTCCTCGCCGATGGATGTGGTAACGCCGCATACGCGGCGTCCGTTTTCGGTCGGCACGGTCCTGACCTCTACCACCTCCGCCTGCATGGGGTGCAGGTGCGGCGTGGTTTCAAGGGTGTGCTTCATAATGCGCTGGTAAAGACGGCGATCCGCCTGCACACGCTTTGACAGCACCGCCGCGCCTTTTCCGGTGTTCAGTGTGCGCGACTGAATGGTCACAAGGTCGGCGGCGCGTCCCATTTCACCGCCGAGAGCGTCTATCTCAAACACGAGATGTCCCTTGGCGGTCCCTCCTATCGACGGATTACAGGGCATATTTGCCACTCCGTCCATAGATATTGTAAATAACACAGTGTCAATGCCCATCCTCGCGGCGGCCAGCGCGGCTTCGATGCCCGCGTGACCGCCGCCGATGACGGCAAGCTGTACTTTTTTCTTCATAAAAGCTCCTATCGGGACCTGCCGTGCAGGGCAGTCGTCTGGATAAATTGTGTCATAAATGTAATTTATATACTTCGATCTGTCGGTCAGTCATCCCCACCGTTCGCGGCGGGCTGTGTTTTGTTCTTCTTTTTCCGGGCAAAAACCGCAACCGGAAGCATTATCACGGCATAAACGGCGACTCCGCACGCGGCGGCGGCACAAAACCTTAAAAAGGCTCCGCGCTCGGCAAGCCGCGCCGCAACCTCGCGTATCACAAAAAAGCACGCACAGCCTCCAAGCGCCATAAACGGTGCGCAGATGGCAAGCGGACGCAGCGATACCGCGCGGTTGTGCTTTCCGGCGGTAATAAAATTCAGCACACCGTACACCAATGTGGCAAGACTGCACGCAAATGTGATACCTGCGATCCCATAATACCGCGAAAGCAGTACGCTGAACACCACATTGCACACGATGGAGACGATGCTGTTTATCATCGGGCGGCGGGCATCGCCGTAGCCGTACTGGACCCTGCCGTACACCTCCTGAAGGACGAGCGGAAGGAATGAAAACGAATATCCGCCGAGCGCCGCCGCAGTCGCGGCGACGTTTTTATCCGAAAAAACGCCTCTGCCGAAGGCTATGCGCGATATTTCGGGCGCAAGCGTAAGGCAAACGAGCGTAACGGGCAAAAAAACCGCCGCAAGCAGGGCCGCAGTGCGGTTGGCAAACTCCGCGGCGCGGTCATGCTCGCCGCCGGCGATAGCCGAGGTGACGTACGAAAACATGATAGAGGCAAACGAGGCGATAAACGCGGTCACAAGATTGAACAGCACCGCGCCGTAGCTCAGCTCAGTCACCGCGCCCTCGCCAAGCCCCGAGGCAAGGCTTTTGTTTATCTGCTGGTTGATGTAATATGCGGAATATCCCACAAGCAGCGGCGCGGACATTCCGAGCAGCCGCCGCACGAGCGGATCACGAAAAACCTTCGTGAGCTTATCGGCGGAGGCTCCCTCGCGGTATCTTCGCGACAGCATCCAGAACCATACGGTGTTGAAAATAGTGTAAATGAGGAAGCCGACTACCAGCGCGTCCGCGCCGATAGCGCGTCCCACGACCGCGATGACGGCTATCATTATAAGACTTTGCGGAATGCTGCGTGCCTCCACCGCCACAAAGCGGCGGTTTGCATTGAGAAGGCCCTGGTTGACGGCAGTCACGACAAACAAAATAACGAGCGGGGAATACACCCTCAGATATGCGGCGAGTCGGGACGACGCGGCGGCGTCATACGACGGCGCCAGTAGCCTTGCGAGCGGGAATGCGGCTGCCGTCAGCACGGCGGCGACGGCTACTGCTATCACGAGAAAAGCGCGCATCGCATTTTTGGCGAAGCGCGCCACGCGCTCTCCGCCATCCTCGGCGGCGTTCAGATAGACCGCGATGAACGAGGTCATGAGCACGTGCGCCAGCACGTATTCAACGTCGCCTATCACAGTCTGCGCGATATTTATTATATCGGTATCAAGCGTTGCCCCGAACGCGCCGGAGGCAACCATCTGCTTTACAAAGCCAAGCAGCTTTGCAATAATTATCACGCCGGTGACCGAAAAAATCACCGACGATATATTTTTTCTTCCGCTGCGGGTGCTCACGTGGGGTCTCCTCCCGTTTCCGCCGTGGACGTCTGCGGACGGAGCGCCGCAAGGGCAAGTCCGAAGCCGAGCGCCGCAAACAGCGGCACCGACTGCCATATACTGTTGCTTATATTTTCGCGCACGAAATATGCGCCGAGAAGAAGCAGTATCTCGGCTGCGCCGCGCGAGCGGCGCGCTGTGCGAAGAATGCCGAAAAGCGTCAGCGCGAGCAGTAAAACGAGCGGCACCGTGCCAACGATACCCGTCTCGCAAAGCATTTCAAGGAACATATTGTGCGGATATACCTTATATTTCTCCTGGAAGGCGCCCTGACCCATGCCGGTGATTGGCGCGCGCAGGAACTCCGCAAGCGCCAGCTTGTATATCGAGCCGCGGTCGCTGATCCTGTAATCGCCGTCGATAACTATCTCGCCGGTATTTCCGTTCAGCACATCGTCAAACGCGGAATCTATCTGATCCTTCACGGCGGGGTCCTC
>CATYWI010000026.1 GCA_958414155.1 uncultured Anaerotruncus sp.
CATCTCTATCACGCCGTTCTGCACGCAAGCCATGACCGCAAGCACACGGCGTGTGGTCTCGGCGTTCATCATCTCCGCAGGCGACTCAGCCGTTACGGCGCAGCCCACGGTAAGTCCCGCATCGTCGGCGCAAAGCTCGCCGCGGATGCGTTCGACCTCGCGCAGCACTGCACGCGCCGCCCTATCTGCTTTTGCAACCGAAACCGTGCAGAACGCCTCGCGCGGAATGGCGTTATCCTTGCCTCCGCCGTTGACCGAAACGATATTCACGCGCATTTTCTTTGAAAGCACCGCAAGAATGCGCCCCATCAGCTTGATGGCGTTCGCTCTGCCGCAGTTGATATTTTCACCCGAGTGCCCTCCGCAAAGCCCGGTAAGGCTTATATCAAGCGCCTCACCGCGCGCCTCCTGCATTTTTACGGGAACAACAAGGTCGGATCTCACGCCGCCGGCACAGCCCGCAGTAACGGCGTTCTCCTCTTCGCTGTCAAGGTTTATCATCTTTTTGGCGGTAATGACCGAATAATCAAAACTGCCCGTACCGAGGAGTCCGACCTCCTCGTCGGTAGTGAAAAGGCACTCGACCGTCGGGTGAGTGGCAACACAACCGTCGATAACGGCAAGCATCATCGCGACCGCCGCGCCGTCGTCGCCGCCGAGCGTTGTTCCGCGCGCACGGAGCCAACCGTCCTCAACATAAAGTTCAAGTCCGTCGCGCATGAAGTCATGCTCCACACCGCTGTTCTTCTCGCACACCATGTCGGTGTGTCCCTGAAGCAGTATGGCGCCCTCATGTTCGCGTCCCTCTGTGGCGGGAACGCGAACGAAAACATTGTTGCGTCCGTCACGCAGGCAATAGCAGCCGCGGTCGGCGGCAAACTTTTCTATCATCCTTGCAACGGCTTCCTCGTTGCCCGATCCGCGCGGTATTGCGGATATCTCCTCAAAAAGCTCAAGCACGCGGCGCGGCTCAAGTCCTTCGGTAACATATTTTTTCATATCCATACTCGACCTTCCGAATAAAATATTATACTGAATTGTGTTTTACAGCCTTTGCTGTCTGGCGCGGGCTAAATTTATCGCGCCCTCTGAGAGCGCCTCAACATGGTCAAGCGACTTTCCCGTACCTATTGCAACGCACTGCACCGGATTTTTTGCCACGCGTGTGCGTATCCCGGTCATTTCGGTCAACAGACGGTCAAAGCCGTAAAGCAGCGAGCCGCCGCCTGTCATGACGATTCCGTTGTGCAGTATATCGCCCACCAGCTCCGGCGGTGTGCGCTCGATGACAAGGCATATGCTTTCGATTATCGCCGATATAGGCTCGTACATTGCCTCAAGCATTTCACGCGAGGACAGTGTTATGACCTTGGGCAGTCCCTGTGAAAGACATCTGCCCTTTACCTCCATCAGCTTCGGCACATCGTGATTGTAGACCGCGCCGATGCGTATTTTTATGCTTTCCGCCGTGCGTTCGCCGATAAGCACATTGTATTTGCGGCGGACGTAGCGCATTATTGCTTCGTCGAATTTGTCTCCCGCTATCTTTATCGACTCCGAAACGACCACGCCACCGAGAGATATGACCGCGATATCGGTAGTTCCGCCGCCGATGTCCACTATCATATTTCCGTTAGGCGCCGAAATATCTATACCCGCACCGATGGCGGCGGCGACAGGCTCCTCTATCAGGTAAGCCGAGCGCGCCCCGACCTGCTTGGCGGCATCAACAACGGCGCGTTCCTCGACCTCGGTTATCCCCGAGGGAATACATATAACGACACGGCGCGGTGCGACAAGCGAGCCGCAGGCGGCGTGTATGAAATGCTGCAGCATTTTGAGGGTGACGTCGTACTGGCTTATCACTCCGTCACGCAAGGGGCGGACGGCAAGAATGTTCTCCGGCGTTCGCCCGAGCATCATCTGCGCTTCCCTGCCGACCTTAAGTATTTTGCCTGTGTCCGCTTCAAGCGCAACAACAGACGGCTCGGTAAGAACGATACCCTTTCCGCTGACGTAAACGAGCACCGTAGCCGTGCCGAGGTCTATGCCAACATCCTTTCTGAATGAAAAATCAAACATTTATCTTTATCCGTTCGTTTTATTATATATAATTATTGTCATACTTCCTCACGAGGAGATAGTGACACATAATAATTATATACTACATTCGGTCAAATTGCAACCGTTTTCGATAAATTTAAGAGAAATATAAATTATGCCGCCGCAGTTCACTCTGTTTTCTCTGTTTTAATCGGAGTAAATGCCACCGCTGCGCAGAAAACGCGCGCACCCGCGCCCGCAAGGACACTGACGCATGCCGCGGCTGTTGCACCGGTGGTCACCAGATCGTCGATAAGAAGCACTGCCTTGTCCTTCAGCTCGTTTTCTCCGACGCGGCGCGAAAGCGAAAACACCCGCCTCACATTTATGCTCCGTTCCTCGGCGGTCAGCTTTTTCTGTTCCGTCGCACCGCGGCTGCGGTCGATAAGGCGACGGCAATCACCGCCGAGGCTTTCAGCCATTGCCTCGGCAAGCAGCCTTGCCTGATCGTGCCCGGCGGCAAGGACCTTATCCGGGTCGCGCGGGACATACGTTACCGCGACCTCTGCCGGATCGATACCGAGTCCCTTGAACATTTCGCGCACCGGCACGCTCAGAAGCTCTGCAAGAAAGGCGGCACTTTCACGGTCACGCACCCGCTTTTGCCGCCAGATGATTCGGTTTACCGGACATTCGGTGTCCTTCGGACTGTACGCCGCCAGCTTTGCGAGAAAACCGCATCCCGCATCCGAAAGACGCGGCGGCATACAGTAACATTCAAAACGCGGCGAGCCGCAATCCGGACACTTCTCCGCCAGTTTGCGTTGAAACGCCGCCGCGCATGAGGGGCAAAGCACTTCGTCTCCCGCATCCATTCTTCCGCAGGAAACACATGACTCTCCCCACAGCACGCGGCGTGCGCGTCCGGCAAAGCTTTTGAATAAGTTGCGCATGCTTTTGCCGGGCACCTCAGTCACCCGCCCTTTCGCGTATGCGCCTGCAAAGCCCGGTATACCTCAGCATCTGCCGCTTGTTTTCCACCATTGTCCGCACAACATCCTGTCTGCCGACAAGAATGACCATTTTCTGCGCCCGCGTAACAGCGGTATAAAACAGATTACGCGTGAGCAGCATCTCGGGCGCGCCGTACATCGGGATTATCACTATCGGATATTCGCTGCCCTGACTTTTATGTACCGTTATCGCATACGCAAGTTCCATATCATCAAGGTCCGAAAACGAATAGTCAACTATCCTGTCGTCAAAATTCAGCGTCATGCTCTGCGATGAGGTGTTTATAGCCTCGATAACGCCGATGTCGCCGTTGAATATTCCCACGCCCTCTTTGTTTCCGCGTGTCCACTCAAGCTCGTAGTTGTTGCGGGTCTGCATCACCTTATCGCCCACGCGGAATATGATGTCGCGGAAGCGCAACTCACGCTTTTCGCCGTCGCCGGGATTGAGCGCTCTCTGCAAAAGAGCATTGAGGTTCTGCGTTCCGCCCGCACCGCGACGCGATGGAGTTATCACCTGTATACCGGACGTCGGATCGACACCGTATGCGGCGGGGAGCCTTTTAACGCAAAGATCGGCGACCGTTGCGGCTATCTCCGCATCGCTCACGCGCGGAAGAAAGAAGAAATCGCGGTCGCGCACATCAAGTGTCGGCATTTCGCCGCGGTTGATCGCATGCGCGTTAGTAACTATCAGCGATTCCTGTGCCTGACGGAATATTTCGGTGAGGCAAACGGTCGCAAATGCGTCTGAGTCGATAATATCATGCAGAACATTGCCTGCGCCGACAGAGGGCAGCTGGTCGGCGTCTCCGATGATTATCAGCCGCGCGCCCGGCTTGATGGCACGCAAAAGCGCCGCAGTAAGCGCGGAATCAAGCATCGACGCCTCGTCGATTATGATAACATGCTCGTCAAGCATATCCTTTTCGCACCTGCGGAAGGTCAGACGTCTGGCGTCAGCACCCTCGCCGGCGTACTCCGCCTCAAGCAGACGGTGTACCGTCCGCGCCTCGCGCGAGGTCGCCTCCGAAAGCCGCTTGGCGGCACGTCCCGTCGGAGCCGCAAGCGCCGTGTCAAGATCCATGCTGTCGAAAATATCAAGAAGCGCGCGCACGACGGTAGTCTTTCCGGTACCGGGACCGCCCGTCAGCACCATCACGCCATGGACAAGAGCGTCCGCAATGGCGCGACGCTGTGCATCGGCATACCGTATGCCGCGCGACATTTCTTCCTTATTTATAAATGAATCAACATTCCCCGCATCTATGGGAATGCATTTGCGGTCGATAGTACATAGCTTTTTGGCTATATACTTTTCGTCGTCGTAGGCTTGCTTTTCATATATGAGCCGCCCGTCTCCGTCACGTTCCGCTATAAGCTCACCATGTGATATAAGCACGGCAAGCGCATCCTTTGCCGCATCCTCGGTCACATGAAGCATTCCCGCCGCGGTAGCCGTCAGCTTGTCCTCCGGCAAACAGACATGGCCGTTCTGCGCCGCGTTTGAAATCAGCACATGGCGCACGCCGCACTCTATGCGCGACGGCGAATCCTCCGGATAGCCCATTGATCTTGCCATGGCATCGGCGCGGTCAAAGCCGATCCCCTGCACCTCGCCGCAGAGGGCATACGGATTTTCCTTTGCCACGCTTACAGACTCGGAACCGAAGCGTTTGTATATCCGCATGGTCAGCTCGGGACCGAAATAATCGCGGAAGAACATTACCGTGCCGCGCATATCCGACTGCTTTTTGAACTCCTCGGATATTTCCCGCGCCCGCTTTGCCGTTATCCCCGGCACCTCCGCCAGCCACTCCGGATGATTCTCTATTACGTCAAACGTATCCTCTCCGAACTGCGCTACGATCTTATGCGAGGTCTTCAGCCGTATTCCGCGTATCGCACCGGAGGAAAGATACCTCTCGATAGCCGCCACGTCGGACGGCAGCTCGCGCTCATATTCAAGCACGCGGAACTGCCTTCCGTAGCGCGCATTGTTTTCCCATCTTCCGCGCAGACGCAGAAGATCGCCCTCTGTAACGTCGGGCATAACGCCAAGGACAGAATGAAGCCCGCCATCGTCGCCCTCAAGCGACAGTATAACGAACCCCGTATCCTCGCGTGCATAAATTATTTCTTCGACCGTGCCGGAAAGCGTACCGCTTCCCGCGGCACCTGCCGAACCGGCATCGGGGCGACCGTATGCCTCTTCAAATATACTTCCGGGACTCATTTGTCACCCCAAGCCTTTCCTGCGTTTTTTTCAGTCGTTCCGGCTCACCTCGACTATATCAGCCGACGGGCAAAGCCGATGTACACGCTCCGCGATCTCACCGTCCCCCTCCGGGATCAGTACCGTAACACGCGGACGTCGCTGCCACGAGGCACGCGCCTCGTCGATAAGTATGTCAATAAGCTCGTCATCCTCGCTGCCATCAAGACGGATGGCAGCTATCGGTGCAAATCTCTGCGGTATAAATATCCTTTCGGACAACAGCTTAAGAGCCGAATACCCGCCGAAAACGGCGAGTACGGCTATCAGAATATCAAAAACCGTTTTCATTTTTCTCCCCCACGGCATCTGTCGGTGATATATCACCTCAATACATTATATGCCGCGCGGGAGAATTTCTGACTCACGAAAGCGCCGCTATAAGCGCGGGGGCAAGATCGCGCTTCTCCCACGGGAGGTCAAGTTCCTCACGGCCCATATGACCATATGCCGCAAGCTCGGAGTAGATCGGACGGCGGAGGTCAAACTTCGCTATAATGGCTGCGGGACGGAAGTCAAAGCACTTGCCAACAGCCTCGGCGATCTTTTCATCGGAATATTTTCCGGTTCCGAAGGTATCGACGAGTATGGAAACAGGGCGTGCAACACCGATGGCATAAGCCACCTGTATCTCGCAGCGGCTCGCAAGTCCGGCAGCAACGATGTTCTTTGCCACGTAACGCGCGGCATACGATGCCGAACGGTCTACCTTTGTGGGGTCCTTGCCGGAGAAAGCTCCGCCGCCGTGACGGGCATATCCGCCGTAGGTATCAACGATAATCTTTCTGCCGGTAAGTCCGCTGTCACCCATAGGACCGCCGATAACGAATCTGCCGGTCGGGTTTACGTATATCTTCGTCTTTTCATCCAGCATTTCTGCGGGAACTGTCGTTTTTATGACCTCGCGCTCGATATCGGCGCGTACCCGGTTGAGAGTCACAATGTCGCTGTGCTGAGAGGACACGACTATGGTGTCAACACGCACGGGACGGTCGCCGTCATACTCAACAGTGACCTGAGTTTTTCCGTCCGGACGCAGGTAGGGGATGGTCCCGTTCTTTCTGACCTCGGTCAGCTTCTTAGCCAGCTTGTGCGCAAGCGAAATGGGAAGCGGCATAAGCTCGGGCGTTTCGTCGCAGGCATAGCCGAACATAAGTCCCTGGTCGCCGGCGCCGGTATCAAGACCGTCGGATTCGCCGTTTTTCGCTTCAAGCGAGCAATCTACGCCGAGTGCGATATCGGGCGACTGCTCATGCACCGAGCTGATGACGGCACAGCTGTCGCAGTCAAAGCCGTATTTTGCGCGGTCATAACCGATCTTTCTCACGGTGTCGCGCGCAAGAGTCTGGAAATCAACATAACCCTCGGTCGTTATCTCGCCCATGATGAGAATAAGTCCGGTCGTACAGGTTACCTCGCAGGCAACACGGGACATGGGATCCTGTCTCAGCAGCTCATCAAGCACCGCATCGGATATTTTGTCGCACAGCTTGTCGGGGTGTCCCTCGGTCACTGATTCGGATGTGAAAAAGCGTTTGTTTTCGTTCATTTTATATTCCTTTCGATTTTCCCTTATCAACCTTCGACGAAAAAGAAAAGCGGCTCGACAGAACGAGCCGCCCGCGTCTCATCTGTCAGGATTTAGCACCTTGCCGTTGGTAGGTTGCTGTGACATCATCAGGCCTGTCCTTACGTCACTCTTGATAAGATCAATATTTTATGCTAACATTGTACCACACATACGCGCGGTTGTCAACACATTTATGCGAAAATCCTGAACGCCGCTACGATACCGTAGGATGCGAGCGTCATTATACAGCCTGCGATAAGCACGCCGATAAATGCCGAGAGCATCGCCTTCCAGAACTTCATTTCAATAGTTGCAGCGACCAGCGAGCCTGTCCATGCGCCCGTTGCCGGCAGCGGAATGGCTACAAAGAGAGCAACGCCCCAGAATGAGTATTTTTCGATCTTTGCGCGGTTCTTCTCCGCCTTGCGGTTTACCCATCCCGCCACCTTGGCAAAGAATTTCACCTTGGAGCCTGCCATCCAGTCGATCACCTTGCGGACAAAAAGCAGGATCACCGGCACCGGAAGAATATTTCCCACCACGCTGATAAAATAGCTCTGCCACCACGGGAGATGCAGTGCGGCGCCCATCGGTATCGCACCGCGCAACTCGATTATCGGCAGCATTGAGCATATAAATACGCTCCAGTAGGGTCCGACCGTTTCGGTAAAGAATGTTTTTATCGCTTCAGTCATTTGTTTTCCGCCTTTTTTCGATTTTTACCGGTTCCCTTCAGGATAGGAGAAAGCCGTTTATACACGGCAAAGGTTATCACGGTGCAGCACATGCATTTTATAAATGTAAAAGGAACATTTACTATCAGCAATGCGCGCACAAGCGTATTTGCCGCGGGTATTATCGCACTGTAAAGCCCCAATATCGTCTCCATCGGCATGAACCCCGAATAGAACGGATATGTTATGAAATAATTCACCGGGAAGCTGACCGCAGATGCCAACAAAGTACCGCATATGCAGGCAACGAGCGCGCCGTGGCGCGTTTTGCTTTTGCGGTATATCAGCCCCGCCGGAAGCACCATTGACGCTCCGACGATGAAATTTGCCAGCTCGCCCACAAACGATGTATGCGAAAACGGCATATGAAGCAGATTTTTTATAAGCTCTACCGCCACACCCCAAACCGGCCCCATGGCAAATGAGGTTATAAGAGCAGGCAGATCGGAAAAATCAAATTTGAGGAACCCCGGGGTAAACGGGGTCGAAAATTCAAGCAGCATCAATATAAACGATACCGCCGACATGACCGCAGTCACGGTCATGCACCTTACGCTGAATACCTTTTTGTTCCTTGTTATTCCCTTCCGAAAAATCATATAGTTCGGAAAAAGAAAACATGCTGTGGCGACGAATATCCTGCGGCAGACACGCCGCCCAGTACATGCAATATCTTTTCCCATCCGGACTTTGACCGTCGGCACAGGAATCTCACCTGTTCGGCACAATAGCTTGTGTTCGCGGGCTATACCGCCGGTATGGAATTTCACCCATCCCCAAAGATCGGCGAGGCAGCTGAGCCGCGCCCTCGCCAGATGCGCTTAAAGGGACTGCCGCACTGGGGTGCGACAGTCCCAAAACAGAAACCGAATTACTCGAGAATCTCGGAAACAACGCCCGAACCAACGGTTCTGCCGCCTTCACGGATAGCGAAGCGGAGACCCTTCTCGCAGGCGCTAGG
>CATYWI010000027.1 GCA_958414155.1 uncultured Anaerotruncus sp.
CAACGGACGGCAAAAGTCAAGTCCGCAAAAAGGAGTTTATAATGAGCGAGCTTAAAAAGACCTTCCATACGGCAGACGTCTGCGTTATAGGCGGCGGACTTGCCGGCACGTTTGCGGCGATAGCCGCCGCGCGTCACGGCGCTCACGTAGTGCTTATGCAGGACCGCCCGGTTCTCGGCGGCAATGCTTCAAGCGAGATAAGAATGTGGGTATCCGGCGCGGGAACGCGCGTGCGCAACCTCCAGGAGACAGGCATCATGGAGGAATTCCTGCTTGAAAATATGCACATAAACCCCTCCCGCAATTTTTCGGTATGGGATTCCATATTCTTCGGCAAGGTCAAAGCCGAGAAAAATATTGAGCTTATGCTCAACTGCGCCTGCTGTGCCGCCGAATGCCATGACGGAAAAATAGAAAGCGTGACAGGCTTCCAGCTCACCACCTACACATGGCGCACGGTCAAGGCAAAAATATTTATCGACTGCTCGGGCGACAGCATACTTGCCGAGCTTGCCGATGCGGAATACATGGTGGGGCGCGAGGCAAAGTCACAGTTTGGCGAGGAATTCGGACTTCCCGAAGCCGACCGCAAAACAATGGGCATGAGCCTTATGATACAGGCGCACGAGACCGATCATCCCTGCCCCTTTACCGCTCCCGACTGGGCATACCGCTACAATACCGACGAGGAAATGAAATTCAAACCTCACGAGTGCCTTGACAAGATCAACACCAATTTTTACTGGATAGAGCTTGGCGGAGAGGCGGATTCCATTCACGACACCGAAACGACGCGCGACGAGCTGTTGAAGATCGCCTTCGGCGTCTGGGATCACATGAAAAACCGCGGCGACCACGGCGCCGAAAATTGGGAGCTTGACTTTATCGGCTTCCTGCCCGGCAAGCGCGAGAGCCGCCGCTATGTAGGCGATTACATACTCACGCAGAACGATGTTGAAAACGGCAGACAGTTCCCCGACGAGGTCGCATACGGCGGCTGGCAGATAGACAACCACCTCCCCGGCGGCTTTGCAATGAGCGGCAAGGACGGCGCACATCTTCAGAAAAAGCGTCTGACCGAGCCTTACGGCATCCCGCTGCGCTCGCTCTACTCCAAAAATGTTGAAAATCTCATGTTTGCCGGACGCAATATAAGCGCCACTCACATCGCGTTCTCGACCGTTCGCGTTATGGGCACCTGCGGCGTGATGGGTCAGGCTGTCGGCACCGCCGCGGCTATGGCGACCGCATGCGGTATGCTGCCCCGTGAGTTCTGCCGCGAAAAGACAGGCGAGCTTCAGGACGCGCTCATGGAGGACGACTGCTTCCTGCCCGGAATGAAGCGCAAAATATCCCCTCTCTGCAACGAAAAAACTCTCCCCGCCGTATGGGGCGACGCCTCAAACCTTCTCAACGGCATCGACCGCAAGATATGGGGACACGACAACGGCTACTGGGGCATAGTTGACCGCGCCGTCACCTACACCTTTGACGAGGTGACGCACCTCTCCGACTTCCGTCTCATAGTTGACAGCGACCTTGACCGCGAATACACCGAGGGCAATCCCGATGTGCTGAACATTTCCATCCCGCTCTTCCGCCGCGCCGACCACGATCACACCACCTTCGGTTTCCCGAAATGCATGCTGAAATCCTTTAAGGTAGAGATCGACGACGGCTCCGGCGAATGGAAGACCGTTTACGAAACGCATGAGAACTATCAGAGACTGATCCACGAGCGTCTTGATGTTGACGCAAAGGCGGTCCGCCTGATCCCGCTCGGAACCTACTTCTCCGAATCGCTCTGGACGACCTACGGAAGCGCGCAGGCTCACATATTCTCATTTGAGGTCAGATAACATGGAGATCAGATACAATAAGCTTTTTGACCGTAAAAAGCCGTTGCTTCTGGCGCACCGCGGCTTTACCCCGGTAGCCCCCGAAAACACGCTTGCATCCTTCCGTGCCGCAGCCGCACGCGGCTTTTGGGCAATAGAAACCGACGTTCACCGTACACTTGACGGCGTGCTCGTTTGCTGTCACAACTTTTCGCTCAAAAAAATGTACGGCGCGGATATAAAGATCGAGGATCAGAGCTTTGCCGAACTGAAAAAGCTGCGCGTCACGTGCGGCAACAATGTCGGCTGCTACTCCGACGAGGAACTGCACCTGCCGCTGTTTTCCGAGTACCTTTCGATATGTCTGCGCGGCGGCTGCGTCCCATTCATCGAGACGAAGGGCGACGTTGTGGAGCAGACACTGCGCATGGTAGACAGCTTTGGTCTTATCGACGGATCGGTGCTCTCATCGATCAATTTTGACCATATTGAGGAAGCGCGCCGCGTGAGCGACCGTGTATTCATTCACCACATCTTCACAACCGATGAACAGATGCTGCGCGTGGCAGAGCTGGGCAACGGAGGCGTGTCCTACAATTACCCCGAGCTTGACGAGGTGCCCGACGGACTTATAGAAAAGACGCACGCAGCGGGCGTCCGTCTTTGCCTGCGCGCCGGCGACACAGTTGAAAAAGTTCGCCGTATGACTGCCATGGGACTGGATTACATTCCCACAAACCGCATAACTCCGGCCGATATAGGCTGATACGGTAATATTTATCCCCGACCGACCATATAATCTACCAAACGGATGAAAAGGACGGTCGGGGATAATGTTTGTTTACACTTGCCGCGCGGGAACGATACGGTTTTTTGCAGTCATAGTGCTTGCGGTCGCGGCGCTTGCCGCACTTGTGATATTTGTACCGGCTTACCAGCCGGTATCGGCAGGAGCCGACAGCAGCGATGAGGCTGTCAGGATAAGCTATGACAGGATCAAAACAAATGAGGACAGAGTAAAGTTTTTGTCGCAGTTCGGGTACGAGGTGTCGGAGGATCCCATCGAAACGGTAGAGATAACTCTGCCGGAGAAGTTTGACAAGGTGTATGCCGGGTACAACGAGCTTCAGAAAGCACAGGGGCTTGATCTCTCAAAGTACCGCCGCAAGACGGTAATGCGCTACACGTATGAGGTAAAGAATTATGACGGCTACAACGGCGGCAGGGTGCTTGCCAATGTGATTGTCTACCGCGGACGCGTTATCGGCGGCGATGTATGTTCAGCCGACCCGCAGGGCTTTGTTCACGGCTTTGAGGGAGCGATAAAAATGCAATAACGGTGCAATATAACGATGGGAGTGTAAAAAACTCAAATTGAGTTTTTTACACTCCCATTTATGTATTTATTCATTCAAACTATCTCCGCGTCCGCTCCCGCGCGGGACATGCCCACGCCCTCGCGTTCGAAGAAGTATTTGACCCTGTGCGATGCAACGCTCTGCACCATTCCGAGCAGCAGATATACCGCAAGCGTTGATGAGCCGCCGCCGCTTATGAGCGGCAGTGTGATGCCGACGACCGGCAGCATGGCAAGGCACATCCCCACATTCTCCATTGTCTGTACCAGAATGAACGCGGCAACGCCCACGCATATGAACGAGCCTGCATCCTTGCGCGCCGTCTTGGCAATCATGAAAATGCGAACGACAAGCACCGCAAGTGTAATAAGTACTATCACGCCGCCGAGAAGCCCGAACATTTCGCAAACGGTGGAAAATGAAAAGTCGCTCTCCGCCGAATAAAGCGTGCGGTAGTTCTCCGCGCCGGAAAAGCCGCGCCCGAAAAATCCGCCGCTTGCCACGCATTTTTTGCCCTGAAGCGGCTGCATACCTTTACCGAGCGGGTCGCCCTCCGGGTTAAAGCCGTAAATTATGCGCTCCTGCTGATACAGATGCAGCTTGGGCCAGACATACGGGATTGCAATGAATGCGGCTCCCAGCACGCCGAGAAAGTAAAATGAACTGAGTCCGGCGCAGAAAAGCATAACGGCTACCGCGCCGCAGAAAACGAGCGTAACGCCGAGGTCTCCAGACTTCAGCAGCAGAAGCAGTATCACACCGGCATGCGCTCCGAGTCCGGCAAGCACCCATATCTTGTTGATATCCTTTTTTACAAGGTCGAGATGCTTGGCAAATGTAACGATAAACGTTGTTTTTACAAACTCCGACGGCTGTATCGTCATGAATTTAAGGTCGATCCAGCTCCGGTTTTCACCCACGGCGATACCGAATTTAAGCGTATACGCCAGTATACCGACCGAAAAGACCGCGCACGGTATCCAGAACCTTTTAAGCACAGTCTCATAGTCTATCATTGAAATCACGACCATGGCGATAAGCCCGATAACGGTCGCGCCGACCTGCATAACAAAAAGCCTCGTGCCGTTTTTCAGATAGTGCCTACCGCCGAACAGCATAAGGCAGCTGACGGTCGAAAGCACCAGCGCACATATCAGTACAACAGGATCGATGCGCTTCAGTTTTTCGGTATACGGTGTCGAAAATGCCTTCATCCTCCGCCGTCAGCCTCCTTTTTCAATATACGGATCTGCGGGTATCAGTACTGTCTGCCCCAGACCACCATATGCTTGGCGGGCTTGCCGCAGCATATGCAGACGTCGGAGATATGCTCCTCGTCAAAGGGTATGCAGCGGGACTTCACTCCGCCGGTATCGTTCTTTATCTTGTCCTCGCACTCGGAGTCACCGCACCACATGGCTTTGATGAAGCCGGACTTGTTCGCGGCGATGTCAAGGAACTCTTCATAGTTATGAGCGACCGAGGTGCGCGCGGCAAGGTTGTCGGCAGCACGGCGATAAAGCTCGTCATGAACATTGCGGAGCGCATCGGCAACAGCCTCTTCGATATTGTCGAGCGACACAACGATCTTTTCACGGCTCACGCGGGAAACGAGCACGCAGGTGCCTGCCTCGATGTCGCGCGGGCCGAGCTCCAGGCGGAGCGGAACGCCCTTCATCTCGTACTGGGAATACTTCCAGCCGGCGGAATTGTCGCTGTCATCGAGCTTTACGCGGAATTTATCCGCAAGGCGGTCGCGCAGTGCCGTTGCCGCCTCAAGCACGCCTTCCTTGTGCTGTGCTACGGGGATGATTGCGACCTGTATCGGAGCAACGGCAGGCGGAAGAATAAGTCCGTTATCGTCGCCGTGGCACATGATGATCGCGCCTATCATACGTGTGGAAGCGCCCCATGAGGTCTGGTGCGGGTATTTTACGGTGTTATCGCGCGCGGTGTAGGTGATATCGAACGCACGGGCAAAGCCGTCGCCGAAATAATGCGATGTGCCGCCCTGGAGCGCAAAGCCGTTGTGCATCATAGGTTCAACGGTATATGTCTCCTCCGCGCCCGCAAATTTTTCCTTTTCGGTCTTGCGTCCGCTGACTACCGGGATCGCAAGCGACTTCTCGTAAAAGTCAACATAGACCTGGAGCATACGGCGGGTCTCCTCGCGCGCCTCCTCCTCGGTCTCGTGCATGGTGTGCCCCTCCTGCCAGAGGAACTCGGAGGTGCGCAGGAAGGGACGGGTCGTTTTTTCCCAACGGACAACGTTGCACCACTGGTTATAGAGCTTGGGCAGGTCGCGGTAGGAATGTATCACATTGCGGTAATGCTCGCAGAAAAGCGTTTCGGAGGTAGGACGAACGCAAAGACGCTCGGGCAGCGTATTCTGACCGCCGACCGTGACCCATGCGCACTCGGGCGCAAATCCTGCCACGTGATCCTTTTCGCGCTGAAGAAGAGATTCCGGAATGAACATGGGCATATAGACATTCTCATGACCGAGCTTTTTGAACTCGGTGTCCATAATGCGCTGTATGTTCTCCCAAATGGCGTAGCCGTAGGGACGTATGACCATGCATCCCTTTACGCCGGAATAATCGGCAAGCTCCGCTTTTTTAACGACATCGGTATACCACTGTGCAAAATCAACATCCATAGATGTGATCTGCTCTACCATTTTTTTGTTCTTGTCTGCCATGTTGAAGTATGATCCTTTCGGAATAAGAATAAACAATTAGTTATATTATAAATCATCCGGCGCCGAATGTCAAGCGCCGGATGTACTTATCTGTAAAATTTTCGACTGTCCGGGACCTTTCCCGTCCGCTTACGCCTCTTCGTCGGTGTTCAGTATCTTCATAAATTCCTCGCCGGTGATCGTCTCGTTTTCATAAAGGTACTTTGCAAGCTCTTCAAGCTTTGCGCGGTTGGCGCGGAGTATCTCCTCGGCGCGCGCATATTCCTTCTTTACAAGCTCAACGACCTTACGGTCGATCTCAGTCTGCGTCTCCGGGGAGCACACAAGCGTTGAATCGCCGCCGAGGTACTGATTCGTGAGCGTCTCAAGCGCGACCATGCCGAAATCATCGCTCATGCCGTAGCGGGTTATCATGGCACGCGCAAGGCGGGTCGCCTGCTCGATATCATTGGACGCACCTGTGGATATCGAACCGACCGCTATCGCCTCTGCGGCTCTGCCGCCGGTGAGGGTCGCGATCTTGTTTTCGATCTCTTCCTTGCTCATGAGGTAGTGGTTGCCCTCTTCCACCTGCATGGTGTAGCCGAGAGCGCCCGATGTGCGCGGGACTATGGTTATCTTCTGCACCGGGGCGGAGTTTGTCTGCTTTGCAGCCACAAGCGCATGACCGATCTCATGGTAGGAAACTATCATCTTTTCCTTATCGGTGAGTATCGCGTTCTTCTTCTGATAGCCTGCGATAACTACCTCGATGCTCTCCTCCATGTCCTCCTGCGACGCGGCTTTTCTGCCGGAGCGGATCGCACGGAGCGCCGCCTCGTTTACTATATTGGCAAGCTCGGCTCCGGAGGCGCCGGACGCCATGCGCGCAATATGCGAATAATCGATACCAGGCTCCGTTTTTATCTTTTTGGCGTGAACGCGGAGTATTTCTTCTCTGCCCTTCAGGTCGGGAAGTTCTACCGGAACGCGGCGGTCAAAGCGGCCGGGACGGGTAAGAGCGGGGTCAAGCACCTCGGGGCGGTTAGTCGCGGCAAGAATGACAACGCCTGCGTTGCTCTCAAAGCCGTCCATCTCGGTAAGCAGCTGGTTGAGCGTCTGCTCGCGCTCATCATTGCCGCCGATCCTGCCCTCGCGCTTCTGACCGATAGCATCTATCTCGTCTATGAACACGATACAGGGGGCTTTTTCCTTTGCCTGGCTGAACAGGTCGCGCACCTTTGACGCGCCCATACCGACGAACATTTCAACGAACTCGGAGCCTGACATTGAGAAGAACGGTACGTTCGCCTCGCCCGCAACGGCTTTGGCAAGCATCGTCTTACCTGTTCCGGGAGGGCCTACGAGCAGTATGCCCTTGGGCATTGAAGCGCCTATCTCCTCATACTGCTTCGGATTGTGCAGATAGTTCACGATCTCGTTAAGGTTTTCCTTTGCCTCATCCTCACCTGCAACATCCGAAAATTTTATACCGCTTGAGGACTTCACATACACCTTGGCGTTGCTCTTGCCCATATTGAACATCATTGGGTTTCCGCCGCCGGCTTTTTTCATCATCTGGCGTGTAAGGAACTGACCGAGGGCGGCAAATATCGCTATCGGCAGCACCCATGAAATGATGAACGACATTATGGGCGAGGTCTCTTCGATTATCTCACCGCGGAAGTTGATATTTTTCTCGATAAGGCTGTTACGCAGATCGTTATCATCGCCGACCTTGCCTGTTTTATAAATCTTTTTTTCATCCTTTGATGTGAACAGTATACGGTTATCCTGTATCTCGACCTGACCGATATCTCCGCTCTCCACCATGTTCCAGAAGGTGTTGTAATCAACCTCTTTGATCTGGTGCTGGGCGATCTCCGGCATTATGAAAATGTTTATCAGCATAATCACAAGCAGAACTATGGAATAATAAAATATCAGCGGTCTTTTCGGTTTTTTGACTTCATTCATGTGCTTTGCTGTCCTTTCGAATTTTATCAGTTACATTATATATTCCCGCAGTGACGGTGTTTGAATGTATGTTTGAAAAGAATGTGAATTTTAATCAAACACAGTGTGCTGAAAAACCCGCGAGAGTTTTTCAGCACACCCCAAGCATCGTTCCCGGCGGCTTCTGCCGTTCACGGTAATGAAATATCAGCCCCGGACCTCATCGATCACACGGCGCATATTTTTTCGGAACTGTTGCGCACTCCGTCGGTGCGCCCTATCATAGATGCGCCAGTCACATAGCGGGAAAGGACACTGCCATGCTTTCTCTCGTGCGCGTGCTGATAATCGGGCTTTACCGCCCGGCAGTCGCGATGGGACGTCTGCCGGCAGACATCGGCAACGAAAAAAGCTCCCCGAGCGCGGGGAGCCATCAGGTGATATGGGAAGCCGTTGTCAATATAAAGGAACACCTCAGCAAGGATATCTCGGCGGCGTCTCACTTTTCGCGTCTTTTTCGGCGCAGTAATGGGAATGACGATCCCGCAGTATATACGCCTTTTGCGTCTGCGCATGGTTTGCGAACTGACGGAATCGCAGAGCCTCGGCATTCTTGACGCGGTATACGCCTCCGGCTTTGGAAGCACCTCGGCATATTATAAAGCTCTGCACGAGCTTGTGCTGAACTGAAAGCGTCGGCGGTTTCAAAAAAGGTTTGGAGCAAGCGGCTTGGCACAAGCCGCTT
>CATYWI010000028.1 GCA_958414155.1 uncultured Anaerotruncus sp.
CCCCTGTCATTCTGGCATGTATGAGCGCCGTACCGGTACCCATGCTTACGACTATCGCTTCATCAAGTCCGGAGAGATAAAGCCCGCCAAGACCTATGCTTTTGAATTCCGTCACCGAACGGCAGTCAAGCGAATATATCGGCATATTTACAAATCCAGAGCCAGCGCCTGTCATCATAACACGGTCGATATCTCCGAGTGCCAGTCCGTTTTCGGACGTAAAGCGGCCAAGCGCACCGTATACCGACGTCACCGGATCTGTCGCCTGCACGAATATCGGAGAGAGCAGTCTCCCCTCCGGGTCAAAGCCCACGATTTTTGTTGTGCTTCCGCCGACATCAATGCCGACTATCGTCTTTCCGGTACTGTTTTTTATCTTTTTGCATGATTTTTCAGCCATATTTCTCTGCCTCGCTGAGTTTATTGCGATAATATTGTATCATCATCTTGCAAAAAAGTCAAGTCAGTGATATAATTATACTGTAATAATATGCGTAGGAAAGGTAACTTGCTAAAATGGACTTCAAAAATCCCGATACATCTATACTCAACGAAAAAGAACTCTACATATTTGACATGGACGGCACCATATACCTCGGATACAATGTATTCCCCTTTGCCATTCGCTTTATCAACGATCTCCGTGCACACGGCAAAAAGGTTCTTTTCTTCACCAACAACGCCTCACACACCACCGACTTTTACGTAGGCAAGCTCGACCGCCTCGGCTTTTCGCCGACCCGCGATGAGATAATGACCTCCGGCGACGTGACCATTGAATTTCTGCGCCGTCACCGCCCCGGCAAGAGCGTTTACCTCGTGGGCACCGACGAGCTTGTAGAAAACTTCCGCGCAGCCGGAATAAATATGCTGAACGGCGACGAGGATCATGCCGACATAGTTATCACGAGCTTTGACACCTCGCTCACATATCAGAAGCTTGACAACGCCTGCCGCCTCATACGCGGCGGTGCGGAATATCTCTCCACTCACCCCGACTTCAACTGTCCGACCGAGACAGGATTCATTCCCGACAGCGGAGCGATTGCGGCATTTGTGACCGCCTCCACCGGAAAGGTTCCCACATACTTCGGCAAGCCTTACCGTGAGACCGTTGAAATGATAAGCGAAGCGACCGGAATTGCGCGCGACAAGATGTGCATATTCGGCGACCGCCTTTACACAGATATCGCCCTCGGCAAAAAGCACGGCGTGACCGCAGTGCTTGTGCTTTCCGGCGAGACCACACCCGCCGACGTTGACGCAGCGTCAGTTGCCGAAAAGCCCGACTTCGTATTCCCTTCCCTCGACGAAGTGGATCAGGTCATGTTCGGCTGATAAAAAAGCAAAGGAATTTACAAAATGGCATACGATGCCGGAATGCTCGCCGCCGTTATCGACGAGCTTAACCGAGGCTCGGCAGGCGCCAGAGTCGATAAGGTATACCAGCCGCAGAACGATACCGTGATACTCGGACTCCGCACACGCGACGGCGCGCGCCGTCTGCTTATGCGCTGCGGAGCCAACGATCCGCGCATGGCGTACACCAACGAACCGGCGGACAACCCCGCCGTCCCTCCGACGCTGTGCATGCTCATGCGCAAGCATTTTGTCGGCTCGGTGTTTGTCGGCGCGACACAGCCGGGCTTTGAACGTGTGGCACGTCTTGAATTTGACGGACGCGACGAAATGGGCTACGACTGCAAGAAATTCATATACGCCGAGGTCATGGGCAAAAACTCGAATCTCATATTCACCGATGGGAACGGAAAGATACTCGGCGCTATGCGCCAGGTGGATTTCACCACCTCGCGGCTTCGCCAGGTGCTTCCCGGAATGCTTTACGAGCTGCCGCCGGCACAGAAAAAGCGCGACCCGCTGAACGAAACGCGCGACGGATTTCTCGGTATGCTCGAAGAATGCATTCCGGAGCGTCAGGCGGCAAAACAGATAAATTCGGCTTATCTCGGGATATCGCCGACAGTAGCGCGAGAGATAGCCTTCCGCGCCTCGGGGAGCACCGATGCCACCGTGGGCGGCTCATCGGCTTATCTGCTCTGGCGCGAATTTGCGGCAGTCATTGAGCTGATAAAGGAAAAACGCTTCACACCCGTCATGGCTTGCCATGACGGCGCCCCGGTGGAATATTCTTTCCTTTCTCTTTTACAGTACGGCGAGGCAGAGCTGCGCACATACGGTAGCTTTGGCGAGTTGCTTGACACATTTTACGGCGAACGCGACCGCCGCGCGCTTGTAAAATCCCGCGCCGATGACCTGCTTCGCACCATGAAGGCGGCTGAAAACCGCCTTTGCCGCAAGCTCGACGCGCAAAGAAGCGAGCTTGCCGACTGCGAACACGGCGACGACTATCGCCGCGACGCCGATCTTATAACCGCAAACCTCTACCTCATCAAGCGCGGCGACACCGATGTGCGGCTGACCGATTATTCCGAAATGAATGAGGACGGCAGTTTTGCCGTGCGCACGGTAAAGCTTGACGGAAGGCTGTCGCCTTCCGCAAACGCACAGCGTCTTTACAAAAAATACGCCAAATCCAAAACCGCAAAGCGCGAGCTGACAAAGCAGCTCGCTCTCGGCGAGACCGAGCTTGAATATGTGCGTTCGGCTCTTGACGCCCTCTCGCGTGCGGAAACAGGCGCCGAACTTGCCGAGATACGCGAGGAACTGTGGCGCTCCGGCTACGCCGGTAAGCAGAAAACACCGCCGCCGAAAAAGGTAAAAAGCGCACCCTCTGAATTTGTCACCTCCGGTGGCTATACTGTACTTTGCGGCAAAAACAACCTGCAGAACGACGAGCTGACATTTCATCGCGCCGACCGCTCGGACATATGGTTCCATGCCAAGGGAGTTCCCGGCTCGCATGTCGTATTGGTATGCGGCGGCGAAGCCCCCGACGCCGATATGACAGAAGCGGCGGAGATTGCGGCATATTATTCGGGTGCATCCGGCGGCGACAATGTTGCCGTAGACTATACCGCGGTGCGGAATATCAAAAAGCCCGCGGGTGCCCGTCCGGGATACGTGATATACCACACCAACCAGACGGCATATGTCACGCCCGACCCGGATAAGATCAAAAGCATGAAAAAACAGTAAAAGTGGCTGTTAAAAACTCGATGTTTTTAACAGCCACCGGGAAATGCCGGTCGGGATACCGGCATTTTTTAATGCAACCTTGGTTGGTTTTGCCGACCGGTGCTTTTGTTTTTATGTTTTTCTTGGCGGCAAAACGGCGGTGTTCAGCCGCCGAGACCAAGGCATCGGAGTTGTTTAAAAAACTCATTTTGAGTTTTTTTAACAACTCGTGTTACCTTCCGAATCTTCTTATCGCTTCGTCAACATCCGCCGAGTTGGTGTCAACGGGTATCCCGATCCCCGTGCCCGGGAATACGAGCGTGTTCTGCTTCACGGTCCCGAAGCGCGTTTCAACATCTTCGCTTTGGATCTCAGGCACCGCCGTCAAAGGAATGGTATACGTGTCGCAGGTGACGCTCCCGTCCTTGACCTCTATCGTGTACATTTTTATTTTGCACTCGCCCTTTGAAAACACAAATTCCGCCGTGCAGTATCTTCCGCTGCGCAG
Source organism: uncultured Anaerotruncus sp. (assembly GCA_958414155.1). Next base: position 3,605 of record CATYWI010000028.1, read on the forward strand.
GGTTTGGTCGATGCCGCGCGTGACCTCGCTGTCCTTCATCAGAAACGACGAAAGAATGATCTCGCCCTGCGACGCGTTTTTTTCTATCCCGTTATCGGCAAGGATGCGATCTATAACACCGAGGTAATCCTCGTCAGACACGCGCGCCGAACGTGCAAGTATAAAGCCCACCGCACCGGCAATAACTATGGGAATGCTGAAATAATAGCCCCATCCCCAACCGAAAAAGAATAAAATAACGCCAAGCGCCACGGTCGAGCCGAAAATTATGTCCCATTTCGGCGTGATGACCTGCGTAAGATACTTCTCAGCTGTTTTGTTTTTCTTCATTGATGCTGTCCTCCGTATGATGTTGATTTTCAAGGCAAAATGAATACTCAATGCCCTTCTGTCAATAAGACACGCCGCCTCCCCACGTGGTTGGGCGGCACGTGCGCTTTTTCATTTTTATTTTAACCTATTATAATAAAGGAGTCAATAACCCGGTGGTTGAATCGCTCCCGGCGTATTTCACCGCAAATTCAATTATTAATGTTGAAAAAAGCAAAAATGCGTGCTAAAATATACATTAAAAAATATAAAAGGAGTTTCGAAATGCCTTTTTCCAATTATCTTAACGAAAGACGTGCGGCATGCCGTGCGCTCGTTGCCGAGCTGGGTAAAGCCTTCAGTTATGTCAGCATACTCGGCACCGATGTGCATTCGACTGCCTACCGCACCGACCGCCGTTCGTCCGCCATACGTGACGGCGAAGGCGAATGCGGCTTTGTGCTGAGACTTCACAACGGGAGATCTTTTTTTGAATACTCTCTCGATGATCCTACCGGCAATCCTGCCGCACTTGCCGAAAAAATCATAGGCGAAATAAAGACCGATCCGTCGCTTGACAGCCGCATGATAGAAGCGCCGCTCCCCACCGACGAGCCGCTCGTGCGCGATTTTGTACGCGAATCGGATTTTGAAAATTACACCGACAAGGATGTTCTTTCCTTCTGTGCGGGTCTGCGCGATGAGCTGCTCGCCAAGGACAAGCGCATTCTGAATGCCGTTGTGATCGCACAACCCTACACCGCATCCAAGCTGTTCATATCCAAGAACCGCGAACTTACCCAGCATTACGGCTGGGCGAACGGCTACATGATCGTTATAGCCCAGGATGGCAGGATGGCGCAGGCGCGCGACGGAGTAAACTCGCATCTTCTTGCCGATGTGATGAACGGAATGCCCGCTCTCACCGACCGCCTTATAGACAAGGCGCTGCATCTTACGCACGCAACGCCGATCGAGCCGGGCATTTATGATGTGATAACAGACAGCTCGATAACCGGACTTATCGCCCACGAGGCGTTTGGTCACGGCGTCGAAATGGACCAGTTCGTAAAGGACCGCGCACTTGCGGGACACTGCGTAGGACAGTATGTGGCGTCTCCGATAGCAAATATGCGTGACGGCGCGGCGGCTACGCTGAGCGCTGCATCATACTTCTTTGACGACGACGGCGTGCTTGCCGGCGACACGCAGATAATAAAGGACGGCGTGCTTGTTGCGGGACTTTCCGACCTTGCATCCGCTCTTCAGCTTGGCACCGTGCCGACAGGAAACGGAAGGCGCGAATCATACCACCGCAAGGCATATTCACGCATGACAAACACATTCTTTGAATGCGGACATGACAAGCTTGAGGATATGATAGCCTCCGTAAAGCACGGATATATGCTCTTTGAGACCAACAACGGCATGGAAGACCCCAAGAACTGGCAGATCCAGTGCACAGCCGAATACGGTATAGAAATAGTTGACGGCAAGCTGACCGACCACTATGTATCTCCCGTTGTAATGAGCGGCTTCGTTCCGGATCTGCTCAAATCGATATCCATGATATCCGACGGGTTTGAGGTCATAGGCTCCGGTCACTGCGGCAAGGGCTACAAAGAATGGGTGCGCGTCTCGGACGGCGGCCCCAACCTGAAAGTGAGGGTGAAACTGGGATGAAAGATCTTATTGCACTTCTTAAAGGCAATCAGGCAATAAGCGGTTACCGCGTTGCCTCGGTCACAAGAAAAACATACGAGCTGTTTTTCGTACATCGCAAGCTGGAGACCGTGCGTGCCACCGACACCGTGGATACGAATGTAACGGTTTATGTTGACCACGACGATAAGGTCGGCGATTCCACCTTTGCCGTCTACGGCTCAATGACCGATGATGAAATATCGGCAAAAATAAATGAGGCGGCAGACCGCGCCCGCCTTGTTTTCAACCAGCCCTACGAGCTTCCCGAGGGCGGCACCGAGTCGGAGGAGCTTGAATCAAACATGAAGGACGAGAACCCCTCCACCCTCGCCGCAAAGATCGCCGACGCAGTATTTGCCGCCGACTGCATGCCCGGCGGCTCGATAAATGCGACCGAAATATTCCTGTACCGCGAGGCTGTGCGTGTGATAAACAGCCGCGGTATAGATAAAACACAGATTAGGCACCGTGTTATGATAGAAGCTATCCCCACGTTTACAGAGGGAAGCGACTCGGTGGAGCTTTACGAGGCGTACAGATTTACCGAATTCGACCCTTCACGCGTGACTGCGGAGATAGCGGATAAAATGCGCGAGGTGGAACAGCGCCGCCACGCAGTAAAGCCTCAAACTCCCCTGACGGCAAATGTCGTTTTGCGCGACAAGGAAATAGCAGAGCTGCTTTCGTCCCTCGCGGGCGACCTCAACTACGCCGGCGTTTACTCACAGTCGAACCTGCACCACAAGGGCGATGTGCTTCAGAACGGTGACGGCGACCGACTTGAGCTTACAATGGTGGGCAAAATACGCGGCAGCGGTTCTTCGGCATTCTTTGACGATGACGGCGTATCGCTCACCGACACGACGCTGATATCCAACGGCAAGGTCGTTGCCTATTACGGCTCGCACCGTTTTGCATCCTATCTCGGCGAACCCGAGACCGGCAACCTCGGTTGCATGAAGCTCGGCTCCGGAACACTTACCGCCGCAGAGCTTGAAGCCGCGCCCTATATCGAGTGCGTTTCCCTCTCGGGGCTTCAGGTGGACCTTTACAATGACTACATCGGCGGCGAGATCCGTCTTGCATACCTCCACGAGGGCGGCAACGTGACGCCGCTTACCGGGATCACGATGAGCGCCAAGCTTTCGGACGTTCTGGGAGCGATAAGGCTTTCGGATGACACGGTAGTCTCCGAGCGCTATACGGGTCCCTCCAAGTTCCTCATGCGCGACGTAAAGATCATGTGATCGCGTCCCTATATATTAAACAGCACCGTGGTGCCGCGCTAAAGCGCGGCACCACGGTGCTTTAAGATATTACACCATTCAGCCAACGTGCGTGTACATTCTTGAGACCGATCCGTCGTCACATTTCACGTGACACAAAAAGCTCCAGCCGTAGCGCTCATAGAACCCAACATGGTCTGTCACAAGATAAAGCGTTCCGATCCCGCGCACCTTCATATCCCGGCAGGCAAGGTCGAGCAACCCGCCCGCAATGCCGCGGCAACGGTATTTCTCATCGGTAAACACCGCACAGACATTGGGCGCAAGGTCGTGCCTTTCGTGAAAATCATTTTCGATAACCCCAAGACCGCCGACTATTGCACCGTCCGCAACAGCCATATACCACTGCGGAACAGCCTTCCCGCCGTCAAGGCATTCATCCATGCTATCGACATATGCGCTCAATGGTATTCCCCACTGCCGGTGAAACCACTCCGCCGCTTCGTTCTTCAGCTCCGGTCTGTCCGAAAGACGCAAAAAAGTGTATTCCATTCCGCGCATATCCTTTACACAAACACAAACTGCACGAGCAGCATATATATGACCGTTCTTACCGCCATGCTCAGCAGCATGCTCTTTTTCCATTTCTGCAATGCGACCACACACGCTATTGCGATCAGCTCCGGCAAGCAGTGATACGATCCGAACACGGCATTCTTAAGGCAATAGACAACAAGCAGTCCGATTACCGCCCCGGGCAGGACTCTGCCGAGATACATGATATATTTCGGCGGCGTGCGCCCCTCGGGAAATATCAGAAACGGCAGAAAGCGCGTCAGCGTCATTCCCAAAACAACGACCGCTATCGTAATAATACTTTGTCCGATCGTCATACTCACAGCGCCGCCTCCGTTCTTTTATCTCTCATAAGCGTCAGCACAGCTATCATCAGCGCCATTGCCGGGATCATGAACCTGTCGGCGCCGAGTATCAACAGACAAACGAACGCACATGCAGCACCCACGATCACCGGGCGGTGATCCTTGTTTTTTCCCAATGATCGACCAGCATGACGACAAATAAAGCTGTCATCACAAAGTCGATCCACTTTGTATTGAAGCTGATGACCGAACCGATGAGCGCCCCGAGCACCCAATATATCTGGTTGAGCAGCGTTACAAAAAACATGAACCATCCGCGGTCAACACCCGCAGGAGGCGTAACGCTCCGGTTTATCGCAAAAGTCTCATCACACATTCCGTAGATCAGATAGAACTTTTTCGCACCCGTACCGCGATATCTGTCAAGCATCGATATGCCGTAAAACAGGTGCCGCGCATTTATCATAAGCGTCATTAAGAACGCACGGACCGGATCAAACTGTGCAAGCAGCAGCTCAACGGTAACAAACTCCATGGCTCCCGCATATATAAAACAGCTCATAACTATCGGATATATTATAGAAAGGCCGCGGCTACGCATCATAAGTCAGTACGACATCGCCATAAACAAAAAAACGACGCATACAGGCAGCGAATACGGCAACGCAGCTCTGAGCGCGCGGCTGTAAGTACCGCGCTCCGACGCACGGACACCATGACCTTTCATATAACAACACCTCCTGCACATCCCCGGGAAAGCCCAACGAAAATACGCCTCCCAACGGAACATATAGGATTATATCACGCGGAAAGC